>PFXI01000004.1:0-32163 GCA_002791575.1 Zetaproteobacteria bacterium CG_4_9_14_3_um_filter_54_145
AGATCAGCAACAGGCTCCCAAAGGGGGTGTCGACTTCACCGGAATAGGGTGTCGCGTTCGACTGGAATCAGGTGCCGACTTCACCGGAATACGCAGTTATTAAAGGCACAACTGTATCCTCCGTGAAAATTGGCGGATAATACACAGCTGTGCGTTGAGCATAGTGACCGCCATCACAAGAAGCGCATAAATCACTATGGCGTGGTGAAGTAACTATTAAACACCGGTGCGCTCTTATTCACAGGGAAGCTGATCCCGGTGAGCAGATACCAACACACTAAACTCTTCTGGCTCCAACTCCTGCTCGCATCCCAACAAGACAAGCCGAGCCCTGATGACCAGCCTAGAAATCGTCAGTAAATCGGCAGATCAACCACTATACCAGCCCTGCTGCGCAAGCCACTGCTCAGGGCCTTGAAGCAGAGCCGGTTTAAAGACGATACAAAGCCGGCAGATACAGTTAGCCAACCTTGTCGTCACGCAGATTTGTGAGGAAGCGGTCAATCTGTTCACGCAAGCACTGTACCTGGTCAAGCATTGCGGTACTGCTGTTAAACGCCACTGTTGATGCGAGGTCAACTTCATCAGCAGCAATGGCGACATCACCAGAGGCCGCTTGCACACTCAGCATCCCCTCTTTTGTATGATGTGCACCAATCGATATCTCCTGGGTGGCAGCATCTTGCTGCTCCATTGTAGTCGCCACATTCATACTGGCTTCATTCATGGCAACAATGGTGTTGGTAATACTTTTTATTGCCTGAATTGCTCCCCGCGTCTCAGTCTGCATACTGTGAATCTGTGCCTCAATCACATCTGTCGCTTTTGCCGTTTCCTGCGCCAGATTTTTCACCTCATCTGCAACCACAGCAAAACCACGTCCTGCTTCACCTGCCCGTGCTGCCTCAATACTGGCATTGAGGGCAAGCAGGTTAGTCTGCTCGGCAATTTCTGTAATTGTCGCCAGCACAGAACCTATTTCAGTTGAAACAGCCACCATCTTGCCAACTTTTTCGTTTGTAGACTCCGCCTCACCAACAGCCTGTTTGGAAATACGCAGCATATCCACGACCTGTTCATTTACCGTTGAAATCGAGGCACTCATCTGCTCGGTAGCGGCAGCAGTTTGCTCTACATTCTTCACCCCTGCGTTGATACCGGCCATGGAAAAATCCGACTGTTGTTTCAGCTTCTCGGCAATACTGGACAGTCCTTCGGATGAGCGGAGGGCTTCTTGTACACGTTCGCCCAGATCAGTAACAAGTGCACCAACGCTGGCATCGAATTCATCGGCAGTAGCTTTTTCATTAGCAATAATAGCCTGCAGCTGCTGTTGATCCTGGCGGATCTTGTCCTGCTCAGCCTGGGCCCGCTCACGCTCACTCTCTTTGAAATGAAGACGCATATTATCCATCGCTGAAAACAACTGACCAAGTGCATCCGCAGAGTTTGGCTCAATGCGTGTATCCAGGTCACCACTGATGATACGTTGAGCGGCATCCCTTGCCTGGTTGATGGGTTTAATAACTATATTTTTCAGCATTAAGTTGACCACAATAAGTCCTGCAATCATAAAGCCGATATTGAGCAAGACGTTCACCAGCAAGTCATCCTGGATAGCCTGATCCACCGAGGCCAATGAAGCACTGACCCTGATCCCGCCATTCACACTACCGCTCTTCACGTTATGACAGGCCAGGCAGTTAACGCCGCGTGTATTATCTGTAGCAAAATAGGGAATACCTACTGTCAAAACACGGCCATGCTCATTCTCGCCTACCTCTACAATCTCTTCCCCGCGTAGCAGGCGCTTATCAAACTCATCCTTGACCTGTTCTTCCGGCTCACCATCACCGAACTGGGCTTTTACACCATCACCGCGAACAACCCTGAGCCCCTCAATCCCGTCAGCAGCCATAAATTTGCCTCTAAGAACCTCCCGATCATCCATCGCGCCGGTCAACATCAGGGTGTTCAGGCTGTCAAAATAATTACCATTCAGGTCCTTAAGATTTTGTGTGGCAATCTCCAGAACCCGGTGCTTCTCTTCCTGATAGGAGGCAACCGCAGAAAACAGCGTTATTAGCAAAAATACAATAAACACCGTCATGTTTATTTTCGTAGATAAACCCAGCTTGTAAAAGATCGTCCTATTTCCCACATTACCTCCCCGATATTGTTACAGCTGCCAAAGACTTAACCAGCATGACTGGTAAGCAAGATTGTCGCCACATAATTAATAAGCTTTTATGTGTTGAATGGCGTACGCGTAAATAATTACAACGCAACGTAACACAACAATCGATCACCATTATTAACAGATAGCGCTGAATCACTCATCTCATTTGTCAGAAGGTAGACGGAAGAGCTGCTGGATAGCGTCAAATTCTGCGATTGTTGATCCCTGTTTGCAGAACACCTGTTCTGGAGCGGGAAACCGGATGAGTAATCAACTCAGTTCCGCTGGGCGGTTGGGGCAAGTCCTGCAGATCGGCCACACGGTAAAACCGTTCCATTTGGCACAAATAAAGAAGCCCCACTTAAGATTTCTCTTGCCGATGGGGCCTGGAGTAAAAAGTAATCACGATTAATCAACAGGGCGACCTTCTGATTGTTGAAAGCTGACGTCGCAGGCATCCCGAGACAGCAGATTGAGCAGCCGCATAACTGACCGAAGGGCAAGAGGCAGGATGCTGCGAATCACCATTGTTCAGGATTGGTGTATTGATCGCCACAACGTGGCGGCTCCGAAGGAGTGCAAGGCATGGCTATGGCTACACTTGGGAGCGTCAAATATGTGGAGTAGCAGGGGCAAGTAGCGGCGTCACCGCTTCGCGATAGAGGAACTTCAGTGTGCCGAATCACGAACCTACAGGATAGTAGATTCGGACGGCGAATTGCCGCCCAAAGGGTGAGGCACATGGATGTGCGGAATCAAAATGTCCAACTTGTTCAATACAGAGCCTATCGCGCGGGGGGGTAACGCCGCTTGCTCCTCATACGAGCCATTCACTACAGCTGCTGCATCCGCAGCTTGTTCCTGTAGTGAATAACTCTATTCGGCAAATCTATAAGGGGGAATCAAGCGGCATTATCCCTCCGTGCACAGGAATGAACTAATATCTCCCTCGTCAATAGCGAGACAGGAAACGCCATCAGTGTATCTTTACTAACACGAGTTCCCGGACTTCCGCGATGAACCGTAAAAAAGCCTGTTGCTTGCAAGCTTTAGCGCCCGCGCTAAGCTAAGCGGGCATCATCCTGAGAGTATACGGAGGGCAAGCAGATGATCGAAGGCTCGTGTCTACGCATATACCTGACCGAATCGGGAAAAATAGATGGAAAACCGGCGATGGAAGCGATTCTTGAGCTCTGCCGCCAAGCCGGCCTGAGCGGCGTATCGGTGCTGCGCGGCATCGAGGGCATGGGTGAAGGTGGTGTTCATTCCGCCTCGTTCCTCTCCCTCTCGGCCGACCTGCCGCTGCTGGTGGAAGCGATCGACAGTCGCGAGAAAATTGAGCATGCCATGGAACAGATGCGCCCCCATCTCGCCCACTGCCTGGTGGCCTGCTGGCCTGTTTCACTGATGCGCACGGAGTATTTACATGGACATGATTAAATTACTGCGAAAAGTACCGCTGTTTGCCGAGCTGAATGAGGCTGAGCTGACATCTATTGCCACGCTCGCCTCCAGCATTGAAATAGCCAAGAAAAACATCGTCGTACAGGAGTTCGAGCCGGGCGACTCGATGTATGTCATCCTCGATGGTGAAGTAAAAATATCCACCTATTCGATTGACGGCAGGGAGGTGGTGCTGGCGCTGCTCGGCAAGGGCTCGTTTTTCGGCGAGATGTCGCTGCTGGATGAAGAACCCCGCTCGGCCACCGTCACCACAATGACCGACTCAAAGCTCGCCCATATCCGCAGGCGTGATCTGGTACCGCTGCTGATGGAGCGCCCCGCCATCACGCTGAAACTGTTGAAGGAGATCACCTCCCGACTGCGACGCACCAGCCGCATACTCGAGCGCATCAGCAGCATGGATGTGCCGCATCGCCTGTATGCCTATATCGTCGATCACTGCCAGCGCTTCGGGCAGCCGAAAAATGATGGCCGCTATGCCGCCGTACTACCGACCCATCAGCTGCTGGCGGATCAGCTATCCACCAGTCGCGAAACGATTTCGCGCGCCATCAGCGCACTGAAAAAAGACGGCACACTTGTGCAGGGAGACAGTCGCGGCAAGGTGAGCGTCGATGTTGATGCGCTGGAAGAGCGACTCGAAGATTTCTAGGAGACTCTCCAAGCACAGGAATGGTCACGAGGAAAAGCGGGTACTGGCTGTTTTTCCGCAGCAGGTTCGTCCCTGCCCGGACAGCCTCCCGGGCTAAAGCGAAAGCTGTACGGAATACCCGGTTGCGCGAATACGCTCAGCCAGCTGCTCCATCCAGCCCTGCGCCAGCGCTGACAGATGCACCGCTTCAGCCTGCATCGATGGTCTGGCCAGACCGTAGAGCAACACCCCGTGTATCGGCACGTCCGCCGCCTGCAGTGAGCGCAGAAAATCAACATAGGCAGTAAGCTCTGCTTCCGATGGCGGCAAACCATCCCATGCAGCCATGCAGGTCTGAATCCAGCTCGGGCACAGTTGCGCCATCGTTTTCACCTGATGAAACAGCCGCTCGGGCGACAGGGATACGCCATTGATGCGCCGGATACCGGCAACCGTGGCGCTATCCACCTTGACCCACACTTCGCCATGATACGCAGCCATACGCGCTAGTCCCTGCTGCACAACCGCCTTATCGGCGTATGAGCCGTTACTGATCAGGCGCAGCGGCAGGTCCAGTTCGAAGCTGTCCATCACCTCGACAATGACAGCGATCACCTTGTCAAAATCACGACTGCCGGTCGGCTCACCATTACCCGAGATGGCAATATCGCACAGGCGGCGACATGCTGCCGGCACATGCTGCTGCATAAACACACCATGCAGAATATTCGTCAGCATGGCCGAGAGCTCTGATGTCAGTAGCGCCAGATCAATAGCCGGCGCTGTGCCGCGTACCAGGTCGGGCACCTGACAGTAGGCACAATGCCAGTCGCAGGCGCTGTTCGGATTCAGATTGATACCGACCGATACACCACCGGCACGGCGCGACACAACCGGGTAGACATAGGTCATGCCGACAGCGTCCCTGTCATGGTTGGATGTATTCAGCTGCAAGCTCATGAATCAGACAAAAATATCGATCGTGCGACCACCGGTGGCGAGCATGTTGGTGGTATTCTGCCCCTTATGCGTGTAGGTCAGCGGAGGTTCTTTGGCCGAATCCTGATAGGCCGCACTGCTGCGCAAGTCGTTGCGCAGGCCGGCTCCACCGCCGGCGGCTTCGGAGGATTTGGTCACCGGCGTAACATCAATGACCGGATTTTTGAATTGGGTAGCAGCCTGTTGCGGCGATATCAGCGGCGGCACAGCCACCGCCTGAGGGTAGCTGTCGAAGCGCATGACAAAGCCCAGCGTCAGTGACATCGAGTCACTTTAACCGCTTGCACGCGCTTGATCAATACAGCTATCACATCGTCACACTACGCATTGCAGCCGTCACCTGCGCAAGATCATCACTCCGGATCACAAACGGCGGCATGGTGTAGAGCAGTCGCCCGAAGGGCCTGAGCCATACACCGCGTGCAATCAGCTGCTGCTGTACATGCACAACATCGATCGGATCCTTCATTTCAATGACACCGATCGCGCCTTTCACGCGCACTGCCTGCACCCGTTCGCTCTCCCGGCAAGGGGAAAGCTGTTGATGCAACTGCGTCTCAATCGCGGCCACCCGCTGCTGCCAGGGGGAAGCCAGCAACAGATCGATACTGGCCAGCGCCACGGCACAGGCCAGTGGATTGGCCATAAAAGTCGGCCCGTGCATCAGTACGCCCTGGCCATCGGCATGAATGCCCGCACAGACACCGGCCGTGCACAATACCGCCGCCAGCGTCATATAGCCGCCGGTCAATGCCTTACCAACGCACAGGATATCGGGCGCAATCTGCGCCTGCTCACAGGCAAACATCGTACCTGTACGGCCGAAACCGGTGGCAATCTCATCGGCAATCAGCAGCACATCGTAGGCATCGCACAGGCTGCGTACCTGACGCAGAAATTCCGGTGCATACACACGCATACCACCGGCGCCCTGCACGATAGGCTCGAGAATGACCGCCGCAATCTGGCTGTGGTGCGCCTCGATCAGGCCGCGGAAGGAGGTCATCTGTTCATCATCCCAGACATCATCGCTGGCAGCCGTTGGCGCATCGGCAAAAAAGTGGTTGGGCAGCTGATCGGCAAACAGATGATGCATGCCGGCAACCGGATCGCAGACGCCCATGGCGCCGAAGGTATCGCCATGATAACCGTGACGTATGCTCAGCAGCTTTGTTTTCCGGCTCTGCCCCTGTGCCTGACAGTACTGCAGCGCCATCTTGATCGCCACTTCCACCGCTACCGAACCTGAATCGGCAAAAAACACATGCTGCATACCGGCCGGCGCAATACTGAGCAGCCGCTCGGCCAATAGTGCAGCCGGTGCATGCGTCAGGCCGCCGAACATCACATGCGCCATTTTACCCAGCTGCTGCTCAATGGCGGCATTGAGTTGCGGCACATTATAGCCGTGGATCGCACACCACCATGAAGCCATACCATCGATGACCCGGCGCCCGTCTTCAAATTCCAGACGTACGCCATCAGCACTTTTCACCGCATAGACCGGCGCGGGATCAAGCATCGAAGCATAGGGGTGCCAGACATGCGCCTGCTCAAATGCCTGCCAGGCCGGCTGCCTGTTATTCATGCGGCCAACCACTCATACGCCCAACCGGCCTGCCGCCACCAGATCCAGCGTCAGCCGCTCCATCACCACCGGCTTCTCCTCCAGCGAGGCGCCCTTGATCAGCTTTTCCGCATCACTGATGCGTTTGATTGCCGCACTCAACTCGGCCCCGCGCCAGCAGCGCGCCTCGGCACTCACCTGCGTGCGCGCGTCGCCAAACACTTTGGCCGCCTGCAACGGATTGCGCTCATGTTGCGACTGATACCAGCAGTACATCAGCAACTGCTGCATGCGCGTACCCAGCCAGGAGAGCATCTGCACTTCAGCCACCTGCTGCTCAACAAGCAGTCGGTGCGCCAGCCCCACGGCATGGGCTTCACGCATGGCCACGGCATGGCACCATGCCTCCAGCGCACCGGGTGCACGCTCACCCAGCAATTCGCCCACCACATCCATACCCAGCAACGCACCCTCGCCGCCGTCGTAGCACTGCAACCGCTCCAGCAGGCGACGGGTGGCCTGGCGCATGCCGCACAGCCTCTCGCCCATCCACTGCAGCGTTGCCGGCGCCAGCTGCAGGCCGGCCGTGTTCACCTCATCAGCCAGCCAGCGGGTAAATCCCGCCGCATCCGGCGCGGAGAACTCGCACTGCGGCAAGCTGTTCTCCGCTTTCATCTTTTTATGCAGCGCCTTGCGCCATTCGATACCCGGCGCACAGATAATCAGGCGATTACCGGCAACAACCGAGCGGCTCATCTTCAGCAGATGCTCGGTCTGTTTCACATTGGCTGACTGGGCATTACGCACCAGTGCATAGCAGTAGGAGGGGCCGAACAGACCTCTGTTGCGCGATGCCTCCTCAATACGGGCGAGCTCCGTAACATCGACACGCATGCGCGTTGCAGCCGTGTCGCCATCGGCCAGCAGCAGCTCGGCCGCTTCAACCAGCGCATCCTGATCTTCACCATGCAGGTAGTAACAGCCGTGTTGTGCAGGCAGCAAACGCGCAGGGGTCAGGCGCATGCAGACTCAGCCCGCATCAGAAACCGGAGCGTACGCGTCCGACCGCATCCGAGACCCACTGCTTCTGTAAATCACTCAACAGCCGCGTACGCGATGCATCAATACTGGCCGGACCGCCGGAAACATAGACATCGCCCTGACGCTGAATCGGGCCACTCTGCCACAGCGTTTTACCATCCTGCTCCAGCATCAGCGAACCGGTGAAGGTCATGCGGTACTGCGTGGCAACGCCCGACAGATCATAGGCCGAGGGCACAAAGGCGAGCGGATTAAGCTGCACATGCAACAGTGCATGATGTGCCGTATCGGCAATCGCTCCGCCATCAATCAACTGGTAGCGCTGTGAAACCAGACGTTGACGCAACATCGAAAGCAGCCTGGCATCGGCATTGCCGGTGATGGTCACCGTATGCACGTCCGCCGGAATAGCGCCGGTACCCTCGCCATGGCCAACCAGATGATAGCCACAGGAGCTCAGCAGCATCAATGCAACCATGACAGCACAGGCGCGAGCAATCATGCCGGTTTAACCACAATATTGAGCAGGCGGCCGGGCACCAGAATCACCTTGACGATCTGCATACCATCCAGCCATTTATGGATGGCATAATCGGCCTGTGCCGCAGCCAGCGCTTCATCCTGTCCGGCATCCTTGCCGATCACGATCTCGCCGCGCTTTTTGCCCTGCACCTGTACCACCAGCGTAATCTCATCCTGCTCCAGTGCTGCCTGATCGGCTACCGGCCAGGGCGCCAGCACGGCGACCTGCTCCATGCCCAGCCGCTCGCCCATTTCGCAGGCAAAATGAGGCACGAATGGCGCCAGCATCGTGGCCAGCACCTGCACGCCTTCACGGTAGGCGGCCTTGCCGCTTTGCCCCTGCGGCAGAAAATCCTGCAACGCGTTGGCCAGCTCCATCTGCGCCGCAATGGCGACATTAAAAGCAAAGCCATGCTCAAAGGCATGCGTCACGCGCTCAATCGTCGTATGTATGGTACGGCGCATCAGCTTCACTGCCGCCGCATCGTCATCCCCGTCAGACGCGGCATCAACCTTCTCCAGCAGACGCCAGACGCGCTTGAGAAAGCGGTGAGCGCCCTCCACACCGGCATCATTCCACTCCAGCTCTTTCTCGGGCGGAGCGGCAAACAGGGTAAACAGGCGCGCGGTATCGGCACCGAAGCGCTCGATAATGGCTTTCGGATCGACGGTATTACCCTTGGACTTGGACATCTTGGTACCGTCTTTGAGCACCATGCCCTGCGTCAGCAGGTTCTTGAACGGCTCATCGCCGCACTGCTCGCTGGTAAACAGCCCGGCATCGCGCATCAGCTTGTGATAAAAACGGGCATAGAGCAGATGCAGCACCGCATGCTCGACGCCACCGATATACTGATCCACCGGCGCCCAGCGTGCCATATCACCGGCATCCACCATGGCATCGGCACTGCGCGGGCTGGTATAGCGATTCATATACCAGGAGGATTCCATGAAGGTATCAAAGGTATCGAGCTCGCGTTCGGCCGGCTTGCCGCAACGCGGGCAGTCGGTGTGCCTGAAGGCCGCACAATCGTTCAGCGGTGAGGCGCCGCCCGTAGGCTGCAGGTCGGTTGGCAGCACAACCGGCAACTGCTCGTCCGGTACAGGCACCGCACCGCAATCAGCGCAGTGAATAACAGGAATCGGTGCACCCCAGTAACGCTGACGCGATACCAGCCAGTCGCGCAGACGGTACTGTACCCGCTCGGATCCCTTGCCGTTTTTGGCCAGCCAGCCGGTAATCGCCGCTTTGGCATCCGGAGATGGCAAGCCATCAAACTGAGCTGAGTTGATCAACTGCCCCTGCTCGGTAAAAGCGGCAGCAGTGATATCCCAGTCGCCTGTTTCCGGCGCAATCACCTGTTTGACCGGCAGATCATATTTGCGGGCAAAATCAAAATCGCGCACGTCATGCGCCGGTACACTCATCACCGCACCCGTGCCGTAGCCCATCAGCACAAAATTGGCGACCCAGACCGGTACACTGGCACCGGTGATCGGATGCACGGCATTGAAACCGGTTGCCATGCCCTTCTTCTCCATGGTTTCGACATCGGCTTCCTTGGTGGAGATCTTGCTGCACTCTTCGAGAAAGTCGGCCAGATCGATATTGGCTTCAGCCGCCTTTTTCGCCAGCGGGTGAGCCGCCGCTACAGCCATATAGGTCACACCCATCAGTGTATCGGGGCGGGTGGTAAAGACCTCCAGTGTCTCATCGGATCCTTCCAGGCGGAAGCTGACCTCGGCACCGGACGATTTGCCGATCCAGTTGCGCTGCATGCCGATTACCTTCTCCGGCCAACCATCCAGCTTATCCAGATCGGCCAGCAACTCCTCGGCATAATCGGTAATACGGATAAACCACTGCTTCAGATTCTTGCGGATGACCGGCGTATCACAGCGCCAGCAGGCACCTTCCACCACCTGCTCATTGGCCAGCACCGTATGGCAGGGATCACACCAGTTCACTTCCGCCCGCGCCTGATATGCCAGCCCTTTTTCCATCAAACGGGTAAACAGCCACTGCTCCCAGCGGTAATATCCGGGGTGGCAGGTGGCAATCTCGCGCGACCAGTCATAGGAGAGGCCGAGACGCTTGAGCTGGACACGCATCTGGTCGATATTGGCATAGGTCCACTCAGCAGGGGGGCGTTTGTGCTTGATGGCGGCATTTTCGGCCGGCAGACCGAAGGCATCCCAGCCGATCGGATGTAGCACATTGAAACCGTGCATGCGTTTGTAGCGTGCCACCGCATCACCCAGACAGTAGTTGCGCACATGGCCCATATGCAGATTTCCTGACGGATAGGGGAACATCACCAGACAGTAATAGGACTCCCTGTCATCGTCATCGCATGCTGCATCGATACCGGATGCATGCCATTGCTGCTGCCATTTGGCTTCTATTTCCTGTGCTTCGTAACGCTCGGACACCGACTCAAACTCCTCATTGCAACCGTGCCCGTTCCCGCACTGCTTACGGACACCCAGCGCCGGATGATGAAGCCATCACAGACGAAAGAAAAGGCTTACGCCTGCAGCTCAGCACCTGCGTATGACAATCAACTCTACAATATGATCCTGATGATCACGCCAGACCTTGAGACTTTGCGGGTTCCCCATCGGATTGATCATGATCTCCAGTTGCCGCAGACACTGGAACTCATGGCGACGGGGAAACAGACGCATCACCATATTCGGCTTCATGGCACCGGCAACAATGGCGGAATCAATACGAAAACCGATCCAGATCAGATCCTGCTGCAACAGGCTGGCAAACAGCCCGGCAGCATCCATATCCCTTTCGTACGACCGGCATGGCAACACATCCAGCGCCAGCGGTACGCCTTCACCGACATCGGAGCTCATCAGGCTGTCGAGCAGATAGCGTAGCGAGCGATGCATATCGTAGACCTGCGGCGTTGTGGAGGCATACATCAGATAGGATGTATGCGCCGCATAAATGCCGTAAAACTCCATCGGCACAACCACATTCACATCCATCTCTATGGGAAAGCGGTCCAGCTCATTCTGCAGCATGCGCGCCTGATTACGGGTGTCGACAATAGCAAACATCTCCGGCCTGCACGCCTCCTCCTCGGCCAGCGAAAAGGTGTGCGACAGCACCGAGGCCACCATGGCATGGGGCTTTTTCACCACATGCGCAGGCCTGGATACAACCACCTTGTCCGCCCGTTGCACATGCTCGCGCAGCGCCTCCATATCGGAAAAGTTCCAGCGCCTGATATCAACAGTCACCCGTTTCAGTGCGCCCTCCATCTCGCCAAGTCGCCGCTGCACATAATCGCTCATATCGACCTGCTCTTTGCGGCTCATATCATCGAGCAAGGTCACATGGATAACATCAAAGGAGTCCAGCAGGCGTTTGAGCATCAACGGCAGTGCGCCAATCCAGCCGACCGCCAGCAGCTGCAGATCTCTCTTCTGTTGCAGTACGACAGGCATCGGCTCTTCTCCGCCAGCAGGCGCCCGCTCCACCTCCCCCATCTGCAGGCAGTATTCGAACTCGCCGTAGAGGGTGGCATGATCCACGGCAATCCCCTGCACTGAAGTCACCTGCACCTCCGCCTGCAGAGAGGAGAGCGGGTGCACCTGTAAACCGGCATCCGCCACGGCCACCAGAATCACCCCCTGCTCAAAGCAGCGCAGCATCATCTCCCGGACGCTGATCGTATGTGTCCCGTCAACAAAAAACCATGTCCCGGACTGTCGGACAATGCGTCCGTCCCACTCCACAACATGCATGGCCGATTCATCCTCTCGCTCGGGAATCATCAAGCGTGAGAGCACCTGATCGACATCCTGATAGACCAGTACATTACGAATCAGATTGGCACGCATATCCGGCTCGGAGATCAGCACGGTCGGCTTGTTGTAGTAGCCCGCCTTATCCCAGCCGACCTGCAGCATATGGTTATAGGATTGCAGGCGCGGCTGCACCATGCCCATCACCGTATAGGAGACCGGTATATCCGGATTCACCTGACGGATCGCCATCAGTGAAAACAGATTCTGCGACAGCTCTTCAGCCGCATTCAGCGTCTCATCGGTACAGACCAGCGCCTGTCTGGCCGAGCCCAGATTCACCCGCTGCATTGACTCGGCATCTTCCGTGTCACCCCAACGGAATGTGACCCAGCTCTCCAGCTCATCCGGCCGTTTTTTGGTCTCGCCGAGAAACACCAGCTTCAGCCTGGCGAAACGCTGATCGGAGAGTTGCTTCAACTTTTCAATAATAAACGGCGATGCGCTGTTCCAGCCTATCATCACCAGATGGTTGGCTATCATCAGTTTTTCATTGCGCAACTTGGCCATCAGACCGGAAATAATGCTCGAGCCGATACCGATGAAAAATGCCAGAATAAACATGCCCAGCACCACGCTGAACACCGAAAACAGCGCCAGATTATCATCGCCAAGCGGATCACTCACCAGATTACCTGCCGCCATCAGCGTACGGAATGCGAACCAGATCTGTACAAACAGATTCTCATCCACCGCCGAGAGTACGCCATCCTGGGAGAAATCGAATCCGGACATGGTAAAGTGACCCACCACACCGCCGCTAATCGAGAGCATGGCCAGCAGCAGTACCACCAGTATAATCTCCTGACTGTAATCACCTTCGCGGAATACCTTGCCCAGATTACGCAGGATCACCATCCATGGCCTGAACAGTCGTACCAGCCGGATAGCCCTGAGTGCATTGCCATATGGGATAGAGGTCAGTCCCGGCACCATGACAACCGTGGCCAGCAGATCAATGCCCCAGAACCCCCACTCCACCATGCGCTCCCGACGGGTTGAAAAGGTCATGTTCCTCAGCAGCACAAAACGGATCACCACCTCGACGGAAAAGTAGACGATAATCCCCCACAACAGCTGCCCTTCAACAAAGAAAGAGAGCATCACCACCAGTGAGATAAACATGCCATAACCGGGTGAAAACATCAGGCTCTGCATATCGATATAGCGGAACAGCCTCAGCGCCCTGAGCAGGTATAGCGCCCGCAGGAAGCGGGCAGCGGCACCCTCCTCGCCGAGCATCATCTGCAGATCGAATGCTGTCGCCAGCAGTGACAGCAGGGCCAGTGTGTCAAAAAACAGAAACAGCACGTCAAGTTTCAGGTTCAGCGAGGATTTATACGGATTGGTCTTGCGCTTGTAGCGCATCAGTGCCGCACGCAGTCCCAGCTCAGCCATAAACAGCAGGCCCAGCACCGCCGCAATAGCCTGACTCTGGGTGAATGAGAGCAGAATCAGCAGCAGCATCAACAGCCCATAGCGATGATGCGACATCACCCACTCGGCATAATAATAAAAGTTTGTTCTCTGGCCCATATCGCCCCCCTGAGCAAACGCAGATCAGTTGAGCAAGTCCTGCGCCAAGCTGCCCGATTCAGCCGCGGCTGTTTTCACGCTGGCCCGATCATTGCTTATATTAGACAGCACAGCTGTTACCACTACATCTGCAATGGAGTACCGTATGAAACAACTGAATCAATGCTGCCGGGTGATACTGCCTGTATTGCTGCTTATGCTGGGCGGCTGCGTCACGGTGCAGGATGTCATGGAATCCGACCCCTCCGGGCTGCTCTCGTCGCTTGCGGAAAAAACTGCAGCAACGCCGGCAGAGGTCATCAACAAGCGCATGCTGCATGCCGATCAGGCCAGTGACCGGATAGGCGCCAGAAACAGCCTGATAGGTGAACTTATTAGCGATGCGGATCAGGTTTGCCATCATCGGCTTGCCCTACTCCCTCAGCAGATTGAAAAATGGACACTGGCGATTCACCGGCGTGATAAACTGGCAATCCTGCTCAATGATGGCATCTCGCAAAGACCGCTGGACCACATCAACCCCGATCTGGCCATTGCGCTGCCCGAGCCGGGCCCTGACCCGAAACAGCAACTGGCCGATGCCATGGTCGCCATCATCACCGCACAGCGCGAGGCGATCCGCACCACGCTGACAGCACGGGAAGAGCTGGATATCCATCGCTATCCGATCAAACAGGCTCTGCTGGATGTACGCACGTATCACCTCGCATGCTCTGCCGAGTTAGGCCTGAGCGGCGTGACCCATGCCTCTTCATCACAACGCATGACAGTCGAAGAGAAACAGATGAAAGTCGAATCCCTGATACAGCTGCGCCAGACCCTGATGGAACAGGGGCTCAGCACACGCACCATACAGAAACAGATCGATGCGGTGATTCTGGCCGATTAAGTGTACTGAGCGAACAGCAACCCTGACGCCTGCCGCGCATGATCATTGGCTGAACCGCCCGGCTGCGCTATGCTGGGTGACATTGACAATGCCGCAGGAGATAGCCATGAACTTACTTATTTTTTTGCTGATCGGTGCAGTTGCCGGCTGGATTGCAGGTAACCTGACCAAAGGCGGCGGTTTCGGACTGCTCGGCAATATGGTGATCGGTGTGGTCGGTGCCTTTATCGGAAAATTCGTCTTCGGCTTTTTCGGTTTTGCCTTCGCCGGCATGATAGGAACACTGATGGCTGCAGTGCTGGGCGCCGTGATTCTGATCTTCATTGTCGGGCTGATTAAGCGCTAGTGCACAACAGCATAGAGGCTGCGCATGTTTCACCAGCCATGCCGGCAAACAAAAAAGTATTCCGGCAGGTAGAGCATGAACAGTCGCGTTAAAGCCCTGATTGATCAGATGAAACAGCTGGAAGAGGAGCTAAGCAGTGAACTCCAGCAGCAGGAGGATTCGCTGCTCTTCCAGCTTAACGGCAAAAAAGTGGAGTTTGAGCAAAGCATCAGGCAGGCCCACCGCAAATTAAAAATTAATGTATGGTGCTGGCTGGTGGGCGTTCGCCCGATCAACATCATTACCGCACCGATCATCTACGGCATGATCATCCCGCTGCTGATTGTCGACCTCTCCATCAGCTTCTATCAGTTCAGCTGCTTTCCGATCTACAAGATCGCCAAGGTGCGCCGCCGCGATTACATCGTATTTGACCGCCATCACCTTGCCTACCTGAATATCTTTGAGAAGTTCCACTGCCTCTACTGCGCTTATGGCAACGGGCTGATTGCCTATGTGCATGAGATTCTGGCACGTACAGAGCTCTACTTCTGCCCGATCAAGCACGCCCACAAACTGCTCGCCACCCACAGGCACTATCGCCATTTCATCGCTTATGGGGATGCTAAAGATTACCCCGCCAGGCTTGAAGCCATGCGCCAGAGCCTGGCTGAAAAACCGAAGTCGTAGCGGCTATGCGCTCTCACCCATAACGCCGAGAGCAGTGCTACCCGTGTACAACCGGCATCATTGCGCTCCCATCGATTCGCGCAGTTTAAACATCGCCCGCGCCTCGATTTGCCGTATGCGCTCCATGGAGACGCCGAACTCTTCGGAGAGCTCTTTCAGCGTAGCCGGCTCATCCGCCAGATGGCGGCGCTGTATAATCAGGCGATCACGTGCCGGCAGACTGCCCATGGCTTGTGACAGCAGTGTCTGCTGATGATCCGCCCAGTTACTTTCGGCCACAATCTCTTCCGGTGAAGCGTCGAGCGATGGCAGTCCGTGCACCATCGCATCGCCATCCTCATCGCAGGCATAATCCAGCGACAGATCGCGCTGCAAAAAGGCACCGGCCGCCTCCTGATATGCGGCACCGCTGATGCCGAAATCGGCACCCACATCATCGGCCTTGCTGCCATCAAGTGCGGCAATGGCATTTTTCGCTTTCTGCAGGCCGGCAAAGATGCGACGCTGCAGCTTGTTGGTACCGAGCTTGACGATACTCCACGAGTGCAGGATAAATTCATGGATGGCGGCACGTACCCACCATGAGGCATAGGTCATCAGGCGAAAACCACGCTCCGGATCAAAGCCTTTGACCGCATGCATCAAGCCCAGCGTCCCTTCCTGAATCAGATCCATCTCCGGCAGGCCAAAGTGCCGGTACTCCCGGGCGATAGCCGCCACACCACTCAGGTTGGCAACCACCAGCTGTCGCGCCGCTTCACGATCACCCTGATCACGCCACAGCCTGGCCAGACGCGTCTCTTCCGCCCGGTCCAGCCGGGGTGCCTTGCGCATCTCGCGTGAAAACAGGGAAAGACTGGAAAGCTCCAGTGTTGCTGCCATTGAACCCACCTCCGGAAAACAGTCGGGCGCACTACGCCACTCCGGGTATTTGTAGGGTTGAAAACAGGCTCATTCAAGGGTTGTGGCAGCAGAGAGGTGCGGATCAGTGCCAGCCAAGCCAGTCCAGCAGCTGCGCCTCATCGGCCACCTCAATACCCAGCTCACGCGCTTTGGTCAGTTTCGAGCCGGCTTTCTCACCGGCAATAACCAGATCGGTCTGGGCGGATACCGAACCGCTGGCACGCACACCAAGTGCGCGCAGCTGTTCCTGCGCCATACGCCGGTTGATGGCTGTAAAACTGCCGGTCAGCACAACCGTCTTACCTGCCAGCGGATGATCATGCTGCTGCCGTTGCGGAGGCTCGGGCGTCACACCGGCAGCCAGCAGACGGGCAATCACCTCCCGGTTATGCGCTTCACGGAAAAAGCTCAGGATACTGCTTGCCACTTCCGGCCCGACATCCGGCACAGCAATCAGCGCCGCCTCATCGGCCTGCGCCAGCAGGTCCAGAGCGGCGAAATGATCGGCAAGTGCTGCTGCCGTTGCCGATCCGACATGGCGAATACCCAGCGCATGCAGAAAACGGGCCAGCGGACGCTGTTTACTCTGCTCCACGGCAGCTTGCAGATTGGCTATTTTTTTCTCCCCCATACCCGGCCAGTCGTGCAGGGAGGCATAATCCAGCTCATACAGATCGGCGATATCCCGCAGCAGCCCTTCATCCACCAGTCTGGCAATGAGCTTGTCACCCATACCTTCAATATCCATGGCGCCGCGGGAGACAAAATGGCGTAGTCGCTCGGTCAATTGCGCCGAACAGGAGAGGCCGCCGCCACAGCGAATGGCTACCTCACCCTCCAGGCGAAACACCGATGCGCCACAGACAGGACATTGATCGGGAGCTTCGGGCATCAACGCCTGCGCATCCACATCCACCGCCCTGACCACCTCCGGAATCACATCACCGGCCCGACGTACAATGACGCGTGCGCCGGCATAGACCTGTTTTCGTTTCAACTCATCAATATTGTGCAGTGTGGCACGTGAGACCATGACGCCACCAACAGCCACCGGCTGCATATCGGCAACAGGGGTGATCACGCCGGTTCGCCCCACCTGCCAGATGATCTCCTTCACCGTGGTTGTCACTTCCTCGGCCGGAAACTTGTGGGCAATAGCCCAGCGTGGTGAGCGGGCAACCGCACCGAGGCGATCCTGCAATGAAAAATCATCCAGCTTATAAACGACCCCGTCGATTTCATACTTAAGCTCGGGGCGCTGCTGTTGCAGCGCATCATAGGCGACAAGTAGCGCGGGCAGATCACCGGCGATGGAGGTTTGCTGAACGGCAAAACCGAATCCGGCCAGTCGTTCCAGCAGTTGCGATTGACTGGCGGCAACCGCCCTGCCGCCCAGACCTGCGCCATAAGCAAAGAACCCCAGACGGCGACTGGCGCTTACACGGGCATCGAGCTGTCTGAGCGAGCCGGCAGCGGCATTGCGCGGATTGGCAAACGGTTGTGCGCCCTCGACATCCTGGCGGGCATTGAGTGCGGCGAAAGCCGCGCGCGACATATAGATCTCGCCGCGCACCTCCAGCACTGCCGGCAGCTCGATACCATCGATCTGCTTCAGCTGCCACGGAATATCGCCGATGGTACGGACATTGTCGGTCACATCCTCGCCGGTCGCACCATCGCCACGTGTAGCCGCCACAACCAGACGCCCCGCCTCATAACGCAGGTTGATTGCCAGCCCATCTACTTTCGGCTCGATAATAAAAGAGTGCGCGCGATCCGGCAGCGCTTCATCAATGCGCTGAACAAAGGCCTCCACCTCATCGGCAGAGAACGCATTGGCTAATGAGAGTAGCGGCTCACCATGCAAGCGCGGCGTGAACACCTGAGACACAGGGGCTCCCACTGTGCGGGTCGGGGAATCATCCGGTACCGGCTCCGCCAGTTCAGCTTCCAGCGACTCCAGTTCTCGCAGCAGCCGGTCGTATTCAGCATCGCTGATGACCGGGGCATCGAGAATATAATAGCGGTAATTATGCTCGCGCAGTTGCGCGCGCAGTTCTTCGATCCGGGAGCGTAACTCCGGCTGTTGCCTGTCCGACATCAGCCGCCTGCAGCGGGTGTCGCCGCACGCGTGGCAACCGGTCTGGCCAGCGCAGCCTTGATGCGGGCAAGTACCGGCGGGCTCATCCAGTCCACCGCACCAACCATATGTTCGAGGATCACACCATCACGATCGATGAGAAATGATTCCGGATAGCGGAATACGCCATAACGGTGTGATATGGCACTGTCGGCATCATGCAGCACCTGAAACGGCATCTGATACTCCTTCACAAAGGAGTTCAGATCTTCCCGCCGGCTGTCCACCGATACGGCAACAATATTCAGGCCGCTGGCACCCAGCCGCTCATGCAACTGCACCATGGATGGAATTTCCTGACGGCACGGAGGACACCATGTCGCCCAAAAATTCAGCAGCACCACCCCGCCTTGCGGCAGGGCTTGCCCCTTACCGGCCAGATCGGGCAGCACAAATTCGATGCGCTGGCTCCCGACATCAATATTCACCGGAGCCTCCGGCAGTGTCTGCCAGATAAGTGCGCCCAGGCCGGTTAATCCAGCCAGAATAAGCAACCAACGCAGAATCATGCTCCGCACTCCGCACTACCGATATCCGCCAACGCAGCCTGCAATTGCTCGGCTGTCACCCGGTGTTTGAATAACATCTTTCCCTCACAGACAAGTACAGGCACATCCATGCCGTAGCGGACAAGCAAGCCCTTGTCCCTGTCCACATTTACAGCTTCCCAGCTGCACAGCCCCTGCTCCGCCGCCGCCTCAATCACGGCTGCGGCAACATCGCACAGGCTGCACTGCCGGCGGGTCATCATCTGAATATGCGGCAATGACATCGTGTGCGTATCAGTTCTTATCGTGCGGCGCGGGCAGCTGGATCAACGCGAACACCTGATCTCCGCCCCGATCGAGCATGACACGCAGTACGGCACCCGGCTCGAATTTACTGATCGTGGCGGTAAACTCTTTCAGGCTCTTCACATCTTCACCATTGATGCGGTAAATCACATCGCCACGGGCAATACCCGCACGTGCTGCCGGCATACCCGGCTGCACCTGCTCAACAGCCACACCCTGCTTTACACGCGCATGCAGCTGACGGGCGATATCCCTGTTCAAATCCTTGACCACGAGACCCAGACGCACCTTGCCCTGTTGGTCGCTAGCCATTGCATTGCTGGCTACCTTGTCATCAGGCATCGCTTCTACCGTGACGGTAATGGTTTTAGCTTTGCCATCGCGGATAATGCCTACCTTCACCTTGTCGCCCGGCGCATGTCTGGCTACACGAATCGGCAGTTCATGCGCCTTTTTGATCTGCTCGCCATCGATCGACACAATCACATCACCGGCGCGAATGCCCGCCTTGTCGGCGGCAGAACCAGCCTCAACCTGCGGCACCAGCGCACCTTCGCGATTTTTCAGGCCCAGCGCCTTGGCTGTCTCCTTATCCAGATCGGTGATATGTACACCCAGTCGGGCACGTGTGATATGACCGGTTTCGCGCAGTTCACTCACGGTCGACTTGGCCAGATTAATCGGAATGGCAAAGCCGATGCCGTTATTGCCGCCACTACGGGAGTAGATTGCTGTATTAATACCGATCACTTCACCGCGTACGTTAAACAGCGGGCCGCCCGAATTGCCGGGATTGATGGCAGCATCCGTCTGGATGAAATCATCATAGGGGCCGGAGCCGATGACGCGGCCCTTGGCGGAAACGATACCGGCGGTCACTGTCTGCTCCAGGCCGAACGGATTACCGATAGCAACCACCCAGTCGCCGACGCGCAGTGCCTGGGAATCGCCCAGTGTTACTGCCTTCAGATTTTTCGCCTTTATTTTAAGTAGTGCCACATCAAGCTTCGCATCGGCCCCAATCACACGCGCCTGATGCTCGGAACCATCACGCATCTTGACCAGCACCTCATCGGCGCTGTCCACGACATGGTTGTTGGTAACGATATAACCATCGGCACTGATGACAAAACCGGTACCCAGTGCATGCTGCTCCTGTTCCGGCATATTACGCAGGAAGTCATGGAAGAACTCTTCGAAGGGTGAGCCCTGTGGAAAACCGAATCCGGGTGGCAGGCCTTGCGCAGTTTTTACACGCTTGGTGGTGCTGATATTCACGACCGAATCGGCTTGTGCCGCAGCAAGATCGGCAAAGCTGTCGGGCATGGCATTTGCAGGCAGGGCCCACATCACCGCAATCAATACTAGGGGGAATAATCGTTTGATATGACTCAATCTACACTCCTTGGCAATATAATCAGACCGCTTTGTAAGCGTGTCAGATGAAAAAAAGATGAATATAACTTTTCAGTTTAACGGGATAGACGGTCCTGTGTTGATACAGATATCGGCACTGCGGATGACCTGCACCATGCGTGCATCGAGACTATTGCGTCCGGCCGATACACGCGCCCGAATCAGGGCATAGCAGGCCAGCACTGCAGCAATACCCGCCAAAGCGGCCATTGCATCCGGCTGCCACCATGCCATTTCCACAGCCAGCGCACGCGTCAGCGCGCCGACAAACACAAAGGCCAGCATGGGTAAGGCATACAACTGGAAGGATACTTTTAACAACAGAGCGTCCGGCACATCCAGCAGCACCTGATCGCCAACCCGTGCTTGCAGGGTGTTTTTCACCCGCAACTCGGCAACGCGTTCCACCCAGGAGCCCATGGTCGAGCAGGAGCTCTGGCCGGCGCATTTGCCGCAGGCGGTCGCCCGCTTACCCTGCACCAGCACCATATCTCCTTCGATAGCCACGACACTTACCTGTTGTTCCAAATAGACTCCCGCATGCCATATTCCGGCTGTAAACCACAGCTTGCGGAGCGTATCTTACACAGCGACTTCAGCGGCACCAGTGCAGAATAAACACCTTTCGCTTCTCCATTGTCATCGGGCAGGCGTAGTATTGCACCAATATGACGAATCAAAAATTACGCCTGGAAGCGGATTACCTGATTATCGGCAGCGGTGCCTCCGGCCTGCTGGCGGCAAGCAGGCTTGCAGAGCACGGCACGGTGCTGCTGGTCAACAAGGGGCAATTCAAGGATTCCAGCACCTGGAATGCACAGGGCGGCATCGCCAGTGTACTGTCTGCAAAAGACTCCATCGAATCGCATGTGCAGGATACACTGATCGCCGGAGCCGGCCTCTGCCATGAAGATACGGTGCGCGGCATCATCATGCATGGCCATAGAATTGTGCAGGAACTGGCCTCCATCGGCACGAATTTCGATACCCACGAAGGTGAACTGCATCTGACCCGTGAAGGGGGGCACAGCAACCGCCGCATCGCCCACTCCCGCGATGCCACCGGCCGCGCCATCGGTGAGGCCCTGCTGGCCAGTATTGCACCACACACCAATATCCGGCGACTGGAAGAGCATACAGCGATCGATCTGATCACCACACGCAAACTGGGCCGCGGCAGTAAGAACCGCTGCCTGGGTGCCTACCTGCTGGACCCTGCAGGTCAGGTGATCACCGTCTCTGCCGGCTGCACGATTCTTGCCACCGGCGGCGCGGGCAAGGTTTATATGTTCACCTCCAATCCGCATGCTGCCACCGGCGACGGTATCGCCATGGCCTGGCGTGCCGGCTGCCCGGTGATGAATCTCGAATTCATCCAGTTTCACCCCACCTGTCTCTATCATCGGGAGGGCTCCAGCATGCTGCTCTCCGAAGCCTTGCGCGGCGAAGGGGCGCATCTGGTGGATGCCAATGGCCGGCGCTTCGCCTTCGACTATGACGAACGCGGCGAAATGGCTGCACGCGATATTGTCGCACGCGGCATCGATCATGAGATGAAAAAGCAGGGTGCGGATTGTATGTATCTCGATGCCAGACCGATCGGCCGCGATATGATCCTCAACCACTTCCCCAACATTCATGCCCGTCTGCTGGAGCTGGGGCTGGATATGACAACTGAGCCGATCCCGATTGTACCGGCCGCCCACTACCTCTGTGGCGGCGTTCAGACCGATATGCACGGTAAAACAGCCATTGATGGACTCTATGCGATTGGCGAGGCGGCCTGCACCGGCCTGCACGGGGCCAATCGTCTGGCCAGCAACTCGCTGCTCGAATGTCTGGTCATGGCCGACTACTGTGCCGCCGATATTCTGAGCCATCCGCGTGCCACGCTGCTTAGTGCACCACTATGGGATGATAGCGGTATCGAACCGGAACATGAACGCATCCAGATCAAGCAGAACTGGGATGAGATACGCGCCACAATGTCACATTATGTTGGTATCGTGCGCTCGGATGAGCGCTTGCGCCGGGCCAGACGGCGTCTGCGCATCATCCACGAAGAGATTGAGGTCTATTACTGGAAACATCCGGTCAGCCGGGATCTGATCGAATTGCGTAATCTGGAGCAGATGGCCGAGCTGATTGTCAGGAGTGCCCAGAACCGCCATGAATCGCGCGGCCTGCACTACTCGACCGATTACCCTGACACCCTGCCCGAGCCGCACGATACCATCCTCACCCCGGATTACTGATGCGCTGCCTGTTACTGCGCATTCGCGGCCGCGTGCAGGGGGTCGGCTTCCGATATTATACGCAGGCTCAGGCGGAGTGCCTCGGCATCACCGGCTGGGTCCGGAATATGTCCGATGGCAGTGTGGAAACCTGCATCTGCGGTAACAGTGAGCAGCTGGCCGCCATGCAGGCCTGGCTTGCGCACGGCCCGGCCAGCGCCCGTGTCGATCATGTTGATGAGCATCCCGCACCGGAATCCACACCCCCGCCCCGCTTCACCATCATCTGAAACTGCCATTACCAGTATGGAACCTAAAGGTAAACGGTGCAGCGCTGATTCTGGCGTCCGCCCCGGTAATTGCTTAGGTGAACTGCTTGATCTCCTTTTCGTAGCACTGTGGGCAGATACCATGCGAGGCCATCGCACCTGAGATATCACGGACATACTGTTCCACAGAAACCCACTCACCTGTATCCTCTTTGATTTTCTTACAATAACAGCAGATCGGATAAATCTTGCTCAAATCATGAAGCAAACGATCACGGCTGCTTATCTCCTTTTGGGCTAAAATAATGCGAAGAGTCAATTCAACCATTCTCTTGATCTGTTCGACCACCTTGATGTGCAATTCATTATGAGCATTTTGCTTGTTGTCTATGAAACACACTGTCCCGAACTGTCCCCCATCGGGATAGTTAATCGGCATCCCTAAATAAGAGACCATGTGCATGCCGACTGCAGCAGCATTGTCTTTCCACTGGGGATCCTGGAGTGCATCTGGAATCAGATTTAGCCCTCTGCTTTTCAGCGTATGCTCGCAGTACCATCCGGAATCAGGGTACTGTGACGTGTAGTTTGCAGGGTAAGGGTTTCCCTCGGTCTCACTGGAAAGGAGAATCTCGATTTCGTTACCGTCAACACGTGTAATCAGACCAGCAGGAACGCCAAAGATGTCAGCCACATCATTGAGCATGTGCTGCCATTCATGCAAAATATCTTCGGTAAGCGATTCGCGATTGAAAGGTTTTTTTTTCATGTCCTTCAATATCACCTCCAAAATATCTTATCAGTCAAATTAGCATACAGACTAAGCTCAACCGAGGCAGGCCGCAATGCAGTCTGACGTCGGCTGGTGCGAACTGTTGGGTTCGTGGCACCCTCCACATACTCAACAGCTGGATGCCATGCAGGTCTGGCTTGCGCACGGGCCGACCAGCGCCCACGTCGATCATGTTGAGCTTTGCCCTGCACCGGAACAGATGCCTCCGCCCGGCTTCACCATCATCTGATCTCTATGTCTCGCAGGGCTTTATAAGATAATATGAATGACTGTTCCCGGCCAACTCCTGTCATTCGCCGACAATCAGTATTTAACTGATTACTTCACTTTTATGTTAAGACGTTCAGGCGGAACCTGGGCTTGGCCTCTAATATGCTGACACTGGTAAAGCACCATGAGGAGTAAATCCATTGAGGCTAAGATTGAAAAAAGGGCTGACCCAGCGATTGGCATTGGCTGCCGCCTGTAAGCTAACCAGGCGCGTAATTCGCAGCTTTGTCTATGACAGAAAAACGGGCATTGCTTTTCTGAATTAGTCCCTCAGTGGGTGAATCTTTATCGAGGCAGAAAATCGTGGAGCATGGCAAATTTTACCACATTCACATAGATGATCAGATTCCGAAGCCTGGCCTATCGAATAACTGTTACTGGCCGGTTGAGGCCATTCGAGAAGAAGCGCCCTTATCTACTAAATGAGGCGCGTAGCACTGCGTGATTGTCTCTTTGTTGTCGGCAGGTTACTTTTGCAAACATGTTTGAAATCACCGATAATCTGATCATCGTCCTCTCCCTGCTACTGCTTGTCCTGATTCTATGGCTACTGAGCTATCGCAAGCAGCAGGAGCGCATCGCATCGTTGCAGGCGGCCGCTGCCGAGCTGGAAGATACTGTCTCCGCACGCCAGTCACTGATCGACAGCCAGAACCGGGAGATCGGCGATCATCGGGTGGCCAGCGCCTCCATAGGCGAGCGCCTGAATAACAACGAGGCGCTCAGGACAGCGCTGGAATCCCGATTGGCGGAGAAAGAGGCGGCACTGGCCGAGCTTGCTGCCGTCAGCTCTCGCCATGAGGCGCATATTGCCGAGCTGAATATTGCCATCAGCAAGGATCGCGAAGCCGCCGCCGAGAAACTGGCTTTGCTGGAAGAGGCGAAAACGAAGCTGGGGCATGAGTTCAAGCTGCTGGCCAACCAGATTTTCGAGGAGAGGGGCAAAACCTTCTCCGAGCAGAACCGCAGCAGCATCGATGAGGTACTCAAACCGATGCGCGAGCAGATGGGCGAGTTCCGCAAACGCGTTGATGAAGTACATCTCAATGATGCCAAGGATCGTGCCTCGTTGCGCGAGCATCTGAACCAGCTGGAGAAGCTGAATCGCCAGATGTCCGAGGATGCCATTGGCCTGACCCATGCGCTGAAAGGGCAGAGCAAGGCGCAGGGCAACTGGGGCGAGATGATTCTTGAGCGCATTCTGGAAACCTCCGGCCTGCGCGAAGGTAAGGAGTTCGCCCGCGAACAGTCGTTTACCGGTGAGGATGGCAAGCGCCTGCGGCCGGATGTGGTCGTCTACATGCCGGGCGACAAGCAGGTGATTATCGATTCCAAGGTATCACTGACCGATTATGAGCGCGCCGTCTCGGCAGAAGATGACGACAAACGCAAACTGGCGCTCACCGCCCATGTCAGAAGCCTGAAAAGCCATATCCAGGGACTCTCTTCAAAAAACTATCACCACCTGCCCAATGTCCATACACCCGATTATGTGCTGATGTTTGTGCCCATTGAGGGCGCCTACCTGATGGCCATCGAGGCCGATCCGGGTGTGTTCGAGGCGGCGTTTGAACAGCGGGTGGCCGTGGTTACCCCCTCCACCCTCTATGCGACACTGAAACTGATTGAGCAGCTGTGGCGCTATGAGCGGCAGAGCGAGAATGTGGTTAAGCTGATCGACCGGGCCGGAAAACTACACGACAAGATGGTCTCATTTATCGAGTCGTTTGAGGAGATCGGTGCACGTCTCGAGCAGGCGCGATCGGCTTATGACACCTCACTGAACCGCATCCGTACGGGTCCAGGTAATGTTATCAACCAGATCGCCACGCTGGGCAATCTGGCCGGCAAGACCAAAAAGGAGCTGCCGAAGCATCTGATCGAGGCTGCTGCACTCTCCGATCCGTCGGCTGATCACGACTGATCTGTTTGCACTGCCTGTATAAAGCTGCGCGTGTCGCATGCAGTATTGGCAGCATGAGGTTTTCTGATGGTTGAAATAGGCAAGCTTAACAGACTGAAAGTGGTCAAGGAGGTCGATTTCGGCCTCTATCTGGATGGCGGCGAGCAGGGCGAGATCCTGCTACCGATCCGTTACGTGCCCAAAAGCTGGCAAGTCGACGCAGAGCTGCCGGTATTTATCTACCGCGATTCGGAAGACCGCATCATCGCCACCACGGAAAAGCCCTATGCGATGGTCGGCGATTTCGCCTGCCTGAAGGTCATATCGATCACACGCATGGGGGCATTCCTCGACTGGGGACTATCGAAAGATCTGCTGGTGCCCTTCTCCGAGCAGATTCACGAGATGGAAGAGGAGAAGCGCTATGTGGTGCGCGTCTACCTCGATGAGAGCAGCAACCGCATCGTAGCCTCGGCCCGGCTGGATGATTTTCTCTATGAAGAGAGTGAAGACGATTTTGAAGCCGGTGAAGAGGTGGATCTGTTTGTCGCCAACAAGTCAGACCTCGGTTACAAGGTGATCATCAACAACACCCACTGGGGACTGCTGCATAATCAGGAAGTTGTGCATCCGCTCAAGCGCGGCGAACGGCTGAAAGGCTTTGTCAAAAATATCCGCGAGGATGGTAAAATCGATATTGCCCTGCATATGCGAGCACGCGACAAGACCGATGATGCCTGCGACATCATCCTCAAGGCGCTCAAGCGCGGCGGCGGTTTTCTCGCCATCACCGACAAGAGCTCACCCGATGAGATCAGAGCACTGTTCAGCCTCAGCAAGGCGATGTACAAAAAAGCTGTCGGCTCGCTCTACAAGCGCAAGATCATACTGATCACCAATGAAGGCATTCGCCTGCAGGAAAACGACAGCGCACAGAAACAGGGCTGAGCCCGGCATCCTCTCCTGGAGAGATGGCAGAACCTGCTCAAGTAGTGAACCTCTGCCGCGATAAATAAAGTACAAACGCTGAAGGCCTGCCAGCCCCGTGGCGGGCCTTCTTCGTTTTACCGGTTCAGCATGGATCGATCAATGGCCGCCACGAAGCTCTCGAAAGCTTGCCTGCCAGCCACCGAAATCATCCCGGAACACGCGGTAATCGACGACAGTATCGAATGCCACCACCTGCTCATTTCCCTTGGCGATCTCCAGCTTGCATGTGCCTTTGACACGCAAACGGTACGGCCAGAACTCATGCCGATGGTTAAATCGCCCTTGCAGACGCACGCTTATGCTGGCGACCTGCACATCCTCGGTATAGCCGCGATGCGCATCGTGCAGCCAGCTAAGCGGTATGCCCTGCTGCACACTCTGCTGTACAATATGGATGAGCTGACCACCGTCCGGCGGTACAAAGTAGGCTGCCCTTGCCGCCATAACGCGGGCATCACGAAAGCCAGGGACAAACTGATCCGACTGCTCGAATGAACGGGCAGCCTCGGCAAAGCGATCCGCCTGCATCAGCTCCACCCCCTGCGCGTAATAGCGGTCGGCATCCGCCCTGTTGGCCAGCTCCGTGTAACGGGCGGCCAGCAGCGAAGCGTCGCGAAAGCCCGGCACAAATGAGAGCGCCTCTGTAAATGCCGCCGCCGCTTCCCTGTAGTGCTGACTTGCAGCCAGCTGCTCGCCGCTCTGGTAACGCAGCAGCGCATCAGCCCTGTCGGCCAGCGTCTTATATTTTGCGGCCAGCGTATAGGCATCCCGGTAACCGGGAATAAACCCGTCCGCTCTGGCAAAGGCGATGGAGGCCGCCCTGTAGTCCCGCTGTTGCACGGCCTGCACAGCCCGCCCGTAATAGATTTTGGCATCCGCAAGATCGGCCAGATGTCCGTTCTTCTCAGCCGCTACCCCCGCATCCCTGTATGGATTGAGAAACGACAGCGCCCCGGCGAACTCCGCCTGCGCCTGCCGATAGGCGCGGCCTTTGGCATAGCGCTGGCCGTTGGCATAGTGCGCCGCCGCCGCATTTTGGTACGCCTCATCGCGCAGCACACCCACATCATGCGGCGCCATGGCCAGCATCGTGTTGATCGCCGCCCTGTTGGCTTTTGATGTATTCACCCGGTTGCCGAATGTTGCCAGCGCCTGCTGCAACTGATTGAGCGTCCGATTCATGGCAGTGACGCGATCATAACCATAGGCCGCCCGGTCCCAGTCACGCGTCTGTTTATGCTGCTCGATCCCGCTCAGCTGTTGCGCATAGGCCTGATCAGCGATGCCGGGAAACAGGCCGATCATCTTATAATTGCCGATATTCGCCTGCAGCGACTGCGCCGCCTGATCAAAGGCCGCACCATAATCACCCTGCTGCACGCTCTGTTGCGCCAGTGCAAATTTCTGCTCCGACACTGTCGCGCAAGCGCCCAGCAGAAAAACAAGCCCAAGCCCGATCACTATCCTGTTGCTGATCCGCACTAACCACCTCCTGATACACACAGCGTACCATACGCGGTGAATCGATTCGTGCAGTAGCAAATACAGCGCAGCCGGCGTTTATTTTCCGCTATAGCCTGTGCAATCCTGCCACAGCAGTTGTTGTGCCGGTTGACGCAGAGCGGCTGGCAGCGACACTCGCCGCCATGAACACGTACTTTGTGCACAAAAAGGTAGCGCTATCCCGCTGGCTCATCGCCCGCTGGAACCACTGCCTGTGCCCCGGAGTATGTTGATTCGTTAACCACTGAATCAGTTATTGAACGGCCTCGGGTTTTGATGAACCCGGGGCCGTTTTTTTTGTACCACTAAAACTGTTATCTGTACCACGCAGTTCACAAAGATCACGCAGAGAGCATCAGCGGAATATGGGGTAATGCAGTTCCATGGCCTTTCTCTCTATTTTTCGTGGACTGCGTGGTGAATAGTAGAAATAAGGAGAAGAGCATGTCAGTTCCATCGGCATATTTAGGCGTCATACTTATCTGGAGCACCACCCCGCTGGCCATTCTGTGGAGCAGCCAGGAGGTCGGTTTTGTCTTCGGCGTCACCAGCCGTATGCTGATCGGTGCCGTGCTGGCGCTGATCGTTGCTGCACTGATGGGTTCCGGACTTATCTGGCATCGTCGTGCCCTGCTGGCCTATATGGCTGCAGGCTTCGGCATTTTCGGCAGCATGATGAGTGTCTACTGGTCTGCGCAATACATCCCTACCGGCTGGATTTCGGTTATTTTCGGCATCTCACCAATTGTCACCGCCCTGATGGCGCGCCTCTGGCTGGATGCGGAGCCGCTGACCCGCCCGCGCCTGTTCGGCATGCTGATCGGGCTCTCCGGCCTGCTGGTGATGTTCGGCAGCAGCTTTAAGCTGCAAGATCAGGCTGCCCTCGGTGTGCTCGGCATGCTGGTATCGGTAAGCATTCATTGCGCCAGTGCTGTATGGATCAAGCGGATCAGGCCCGAGGTGCCTGCCATTGTCCAGACCAGCGGTGGCCTGCTGTTTGCTGCACCGCTGTTTCTGATCGCCTGGCTGCTCAGCGGTGCAACATTGCCGGATCAGCTCTCCACCCGCACGATCGGCGCCATCGCTTATCTGGCGCTGTTGGGCTCGGTGCTGGGCTTTGCACTCTACTATTATGTGTTGAGCAAGGTCGATGCAACGCGGGTGGCACTGCTGACGCTGATTACACCGCTCTGCGCGCTGGCGCTGGGCAACTGGCTCAACCAGGAACCACTGAGCCTGCAGATTATCCTGGGATCGCTGTTGATCCTCAGCGGCCTTGCCACCTTTGAATTAAGCGGCAAGACAGAGCGGATCAGGGCACGTTTCCTGCGCTATTAACGCCATAAGAAGGCCCTGCATTGCAGGGCCTTCTTATGGTTCGTCGCATATTAACAGGAAGGACCCATCCCCTTGCAACAGAGAGTCATGATCTGCTTTGCGCGCGCATACATGCACTTGTTCGCTCCTGACGATTCACTGCTGCCAAGAATCAGAGTCAAAAGCATTTCACCGCAGAGGACGCGAAGGACGCAAAGGCAAAGCAAGACAATGAAGGGGAATGCCGGTAATACTGCGTCGCACTCGATCGGGTTCATCCGAGATATACCAGAGACGCCATTCATCTACGTCGTCTTCCTCTGCGGTGCATGCTTTGGACTATCGCGCGCAGAGGAGCGCCGGCACTTGCTCCTCTGCGGCAAGGTGAATGGTGACCGCAGGAAATGCCTGTGGTGCGCAGCCAGAGAAGGTGCCCTGAGGCATGCAGGCCTTTGACCATCACTGGATTAGCTGCCTGCTACCGGCCTCGCTGACCGCCGCCCATACCCGGTCCCATTCCCTGCCCCATACCGCCGCCACGACCGGCGCCCTGGCCCATGCCCTTTCTGCGCTCGCCAACCTCGGCCGGAACCTGTTTACCCTGCTCCCTAGCCCGCTGCTGCATGCGCTCATGCTGCTCAGCCCGATACTGCTCACGCTCTGCTTCATTCATGTTACGCATCTTCTGTCGCTGCTCACTGCGCTCCTGCTCGCTCATCAGCTCACGCCCGTACACCATCGGCTTATCATCGCCGGCGTATGCGGCAGTGGAGCCGGCCGCCACAGTCAGTGGCATAGACAGCATCATGACCATATAAATGTTCCGCTTCATCTTCATCTTCATCTTCAGTACCTCTACAGGGAGTAGTTTTCCCGCATCCTATGATAGACGATCAGAAGCATGCATATCATAGGACATATTGTCGCAGCTGCTATTTGCACATGCGGTTGTACATCATCTGATCTTTTTTGGCGTGCTGCATATCGCCGCGTGCCTTGGCTGCCTTGATACTCGCCTGCCAGTGCGCGCACGGCGGGGCAAAGGTCTCATCATGGATATAGGCGGCAATCTTGCGCACATCGGCCTCTTCTGCGCCGATATCGGGCATGACACCAAGCAACTCGACTGCATTGATCATGACCGACTCATCCTCGCTGAGGTGCAACGTGAATGCGGTCAGCTGCTCGATAAACTCATTCCGGTCGGCAGTGGCCATTTTATATCGCTTCTGCACCGCAAACATCGGCGGCCCCATGGGTGGATCCAGATCGGCATTGTGACAACCCATGCAGTTATCCTGCAGTAACTGCTTGCCCTCAAGCTGGCTGTCGCCTGCCCAGACATTGCCGGCAAACAGCATGGCTGCCGCCAGTACAATCGATTTTCTCATATACACTCCCTGTCCGGTTTCGTGCCTGTTCCGGTTGCGTGTAGATACTAGCATCTTTACCGGCCCGGCCAAAGACACTGCTTGCCGGCGTCACGGCAGATCACGCATAACATGGCGGCATTGTACTTTCGCCTAGGTGGGGAAAATGATGAAAGCGCGCGCGAGACTTGCTATACAGGCTCAGGCCCTATCATGCGCAATAGCATCAAAGGGCCTGCCCTGTTTATTGATCAGTTGTTTGCCTGTTCAATAGCATACGGACCATTGAGCAGACCTCTCACTTGATTATTGAGTGAACTATTGTTTGCAATACGGGAAAGCTCAGGCGTTCTGTCGACCATAGAGCCCGCTATCTGATCAACAACTGCGCCAATCAGGGCACCAGCCAGACCGCCGCCACCATCACTGGATTGTTGCACGGCAAAAGCCTCCGCATCCCATAGTAGCTCGCCGTTTTTGCAATCTACCAATCTCAATTTGGCACGAACCACCGCTTTGGAAGAGATGACCTGATACTTCTGCCCCCACTCATCAATGGTGACATACAGTACGGCATCGGCACCAATATATTG
>PFXI01000004.1:32207-32704 GCA_002791575.1 Zetaproteobacteria bacterium CG_4_9_14_3_um_filter_54_145
AAAATTCGTAAGTCTGAAGAAACTCATGCCAGATAAGCACAAACCTCTCGTCGCGCTGCTTAATCAGTACCGTGTCTTCTCTGCACATCCAAAAGCCGAGAGAATAACGATGCAGATCGCTGATGCGATTCTTAAGCTGTCCTTCACCTTTATGATTGACCCGGCCACATGTCCATATGAGAAAGAGGAACTCCAATGCACTTAAGGGAAGGGCCAACCATCGGCTGCAGTGGATCGCCGAAAAAGCCGGCTCCCACTGAGCCGTATGTTATGCAAAGCCATTGATAGGTTGTTAAAATGAGAGATGAATTTCCACCTGGGATTAAAGAACTTCTTTCCAAACGAGTAGGAAACAGATGTTCAAATCCTAATTGCCGTCAATTAACGAGCGGTCCTCAAGAAGACCCTAATAAGGCCTTAAATGTTGGCGTTGCAGCACATATTACTGCTGCTTCACCCGTCGGCCCGCGATATGACAGTGCAATAAGCTCTGAACA
>PFXI01000035.1 GCA_002791575.1 Zetaproteobacteria bacterium CG_4_9_14_3_um_filter_54_145
GGCTTGAGATTTGCTGTTTGGTAACTACAAATCTACCACATCCCTTGGGAATTCAGACCTTTTTCATGCTGTCATTTCTTTGACCGGACAGCAGTGAACTCTCTTTTAAAAAGGGCAGCCAAATGGCTGCCCTTTTTTTTGCATATATATGTGTTAGTTAGTATGTACGCCAAGCTTTATCGCAGTGATAATTGCATTCGTATTGATGGTAACCACATTATTACTAATCTCAGTTATTAATTAATGTTTTGGGTGTAATGGCTAACTTTTTCGAAATTCAATTCATATCTATTTAGGTGCTATTTTATAATGTACGAAGTTACCTAAATGCAATCCCTGTTGTTCAGCGTCCAAAATTGACGCCCCTGTAAGGGATTCCCGTCCATTGACTTGGCCGGAGGGAAAACAGGAGTGATCACAGTGGGAACGAAAGCAAAGGTAATGCGTAATTTTTTCGTCGACAAGAAGGACATCAAGCAGATCGCTCGAGAACGACAGCTCTCCAGAAACACGGTGTGATGATACCAGTTCGTAGTATCTGCTCAGGGTAAACTGCCGCCTGTCCTGCTTGAGCAAGAAGCGCAGTTGATCGAGGATGCGGCTCTGCCACGCAAGCAACGGCACAATGCGGTCAGGCTGCATCAGCTACTGGTTGCACAGGGTTATCAGGGTGACTACGACAGTATTCAGCGCTTTGTGAAACAATGGAAAGAGAAAGCGCATCTGTGGCTAGGTCGTTCCCAGGCATTTATCCCGCTGGAGTTCTCTCCCGGTGACGCCATGCAGTTTGACAGGAGCATGGAACACGTGGTGATTGGCGTATTCCACAAACGATCAAAGTCGGCCACTTCTGGCTGTGCTATAGTCCAAAGCTGTTTATTGTAGCCTTTCCACGCGAGCAGTTTGAGATGGTTTTGGAAGCTCATTATCGAGCCCTCGCTTACTTTGGTGGACCCAGCAAGCGCATCATCTATGACAACCCGAAAACCATTGTACATCGCATTCTCAGTGGTAAGGAGCGTGATCTAAACAAGCGTTTTGCACGCATGGCCAGCCATTACCTATTCGAGCCGGTCATGTGTAATCCGGCATCTGGTTGTGAAAAGGATAAGTGGAGAATCAGGTTCAGGATCTGCGCACTGGGTATTCCTGCTGAAGCTTGGCTTTGATTCGATGGATGCGCTCAATGCTCACTTGCTTTCTGAATGTGATCGCCCGGCCAGCGACCGCCAGCACCCTACGATGAAAGAAAAAACCATACTCGAAGCCTTCGAGGATGAGCGATCTCTGCAAATCATGTGTGCCAGCCCTATGAGGCCTATACTGAGCATGAATGCAGATCCGGCAGCATAACACTTGTTCGTTATGATCGTAATCATTATAGCGTCGACAGCATGGCTGCCTGCAGGTAAGTAGCGCTGCGTTCCTATGAGGACTGTATTCGTGTGATGTATAAGGATCAGTTCATCATGGATCGCATTCGCTCATTCATACTGGACGGCACACCTATGATCCATGGCACTATGTTGATGCGCTGAATAAGAAGCCTGGGGCACTGCGCTATGGCGTACCAGAAAACAATGGAATGATCTGCCGCCGGCCATGGCCAGAATGCGCCGTAAGCTGGCAACGACCACCGACGGGGGTCGGGCATTTGTATTGCTACTCTGCGCAGACAGGGAGCATGGTCTGGATTAGGTGGAGCAGCCTGCCAACAGGTACTTGATGCAGGAGTCGTTCAGTCTGACTGGGTACTCAACCTGCTCACTCGGATAGAGGATCAAGCGACGCCTGACCTATCAATTTACCACAGGCATTGATGCTCAAAGAGGAGCCTGCGGCCGATTGTGATTGTTATAATGCAATGCTACCGTTCAATGGTGTGTCCCATGTTATCCATTGCCATGAATGGATCTCTCAAGGCGCTGAAGTTGTTTGGCATGGCAGCCAGCTACGATGATATCCTCAGTACCGCGATCCGTGAACGACAGACGATGGCCCAGTTTCTGGCCTCATTGTGCCAAGCAGAGGCCGAAGACCGGCGCAGCCGCTCCATTCGCTACCAGATGGGCACAGCCGGGTTTCCGGTCAGTAAAGGCATCGACACCTTCATTTTTAACGAGACGCCGATCAATGAGCAGCTGCTGCGCACCCTTTATCAGGGCGATTTTCTGGATCGTAGTCGCAACATTGTTCTCGTTGGCGGCACGGCTCGGGCAAAACTATTTGGTTATAGCTTTTGCCTCCAATGCCATCCGCAGTGGTAAACGAGGACGGTTTTACAGTGTGATCGATTTGGTCGACAAGCTTGAGCAGGAACATCGTAACGATGAGTCTGTCAATTTCGGCAGGCAAGAGATACGGCTCAACTTTGTTGTGCTCGATGAGCTGGGATACCTGCCATTTTCACAGACTGGCGCTGCGCTTATTCCATTTTGTCAGTGGTTGCTATGAAGTAACATCGCTGATCATTATGACAAACCTCAGTTTCGGTGAAGGTCGCAAATATTTGGTGATGCCAAAATGACGACCGCCTGCTCGACCGGATCACAAGTCATCGCGATATTATTGAGACCGTAAATCATAGCTGGAGATTTACCAGTCGAGTATGATTTTGGGCACCTTTAGGGGGGGCAATTTTGGGAGCTGATTGACACTCTGCTTCTACTTCTCATTTACCTATCGTGTGACGGCGGTGTTTCTTTAAATTATTCCTATTTATACATGATGCGCATTTATTATTGGATAGTTTGAAAATTCAGATCTATGCATACATTCTATTCAAGCACTCTCTATTTTGAGTTTTTTAGTGCAGGGTGTGCTTGTTTTGTTTGCTCACTCCCAATGGAATGCCTACTCTTGGTCGAGTATAATATGGAGGAATGTTTCACGTGAAACACCCTGATTTCGTCAATGTAATCGTAGTAGGTGCTGGTCATGCCGGCTGTGAGGCTGCCTGGGCAGCTGCAAGCCGAGGTGCAACTGTTCGTTTAATCACTCAGAACCTCGATACTATAGCAAAAATGTCCTGCAATCCTGCTATCGGAGGGATTGGAAAGGGGCATCTTGTGTGTGAGGTTGATGCGCTTGGAGGGTTAATGGGGATCGCAGCCGATCGGTCCGCACTTCAGTATCGACGTCTTAACGCTAGAAAGGGGCCTGCTGTTCAGGCAACAAGGGCTCAGTGTGACCGACGGCTTTATCACATTGCCATGCGTCAGCTCCTTGATGGGAACCCTAATATTTACCTTCACCAGGGAACAATTTCTGAATTAATGTTTGATGGAGATAGAGTCTCTGGGGTCATTGATGAGTTGGGAGTAGTGCACGAGGCGACCTCTATAGTGCTGACTACAGGCACTTTCCTTGGTGGGATGATATACATTGGTGATACTAGAATTTCTTCGGGGCGGTCTGGCGATTCAGCAGTTAACGGTCTCACTAGTGAACTGTACAATCGAGAGTTTAGACTTGGTCGATTGAAGACAGGTACGCCACCGCGTTTAGATAAGAAAACGATAAAATGGGATTCTCTACAGAAACAGCCGGGTGAATATGATCTTTTACCATTTTCTGTAATGCATGATCGGGTTACTGACACACAGTTGGAATGTGCTGTGACTCGTACTACTGAGGAGACGCATGATATAATCAGAGCTAATTTATCCCGATCGCCAATGTATGCCGGTGCGATAGAGGGGATTGGGCCACGTTACTGTCCTAGTATTGAAGATAAGGTTGTCCGGTTCTCAGATAAAAGTAGTCACCAGATATTCCTGGAGCCAGAGGGTGGTGATCATAATGAAATCTATCCTAATGGAATCTCAACCTCGCTGCCTATTGATGTTCAATGGAGCTTTATTAGATCGATTCCTGGCTTAGAGCGCGCAAATATTATCCGCCCTGGATATGCAATAGAATATGATTACGTTGATCCGACTGAATTGAAGCCAAGTCTTGAGACCAAAAAAGTACGTGGTCTATTTCATGCGGGTCAAATTAATGGTACTACAGGGTATGAAGAGGCTGCGGCACAGGGTTTGTTGGCGGGCATCAACGCAGCCTCCAGTTCTCTCGGTTTGCCGTCTTGGGTCCCTGATCGTTCTGAGGCATACCTGGGCGTGATGGTTGATGATCTGGTCACCAAAGGTGTACTAGAGCCATACCGTATGTTCACTTCACGTGCTGAGTTTAGACTTCATTTGCGCGAAGATAACGCTGATCTTCGGCTTGGTGATGCTGCGATAATGCTTGGCTTATACGATGAGCCTCGCACTCTTAAGTTTGAATCCCGACAGGGTAGGGTTGTGCGGCAATTCGCGTCCGCAAAATCACTTATAGTTGGAATGGGTACTGACTGGGCAAGCAGGCTTCAGGAGAAGGGGCTTCCTGTGCCTGGTCAGTCGATGAGCCTACCGTCTTATTGTCATCGAGATGATGTTTGTCCTGACATCGCTGTTAAGTTACTGGATGGCTGTGAAGATCTGGACAGAAGGGACCTATCATCGTTGAAGTCACTGTTACACTATCATGGGTATCTAGATAAACAGCAACAGGATATCGAGCGATTTAAAAAATTGGAATCCCAGCTTCTGCCCCTCACATTTGATTATGCAGATGTTCCGGGGCTTGGTATTGAATGTGCACAACGCCTTCAGGCTGCTCAGCCCAGGACACTTGGTCAGGCCTCACGATTGTCCGGTGTTACTCCAGCGGCATTGACGGTGCTGGTAATGTTTCTTCGGGGTGTTCAGTGAATACTTCTGTATGTGATGCGTACGTTTCTGAAGTATTGCGCTTTCGTAAGGCTCTCAACCTTACCTCTGTTTCGGATCATGATGAGTTTGTACGGAGGTTTATTTCACCTTCGCTGGCTCTGTTGAAGTGGATGCCAGAGCATGGGCGAGTGCTGGATATTGGGAGTGGTATGGGTGTTCCTGGAATGCCTTTACTGCTAGCAAACCGGGGTTTGTATGGTCTGCTGGTTGAACGTAGAAAAAAGCGTGCTGAGTTCCTGCGCCATATAGTTCGGTCGCTAGATTTGAATGCTGAAGTTTTTGATGCGGATATTAATCATCTGCCTTGCTTGTCAGCAGATGTTTGTGTTGCACGTGCAGTGTCCGATGAGCGAGTTTTGTTAAATATGTGTACTGGTCATGCTCGAGACTCTGCCATAGCTGTACTGCCGGTCCCTGTTGTGAGTCGAGCTGTTTCAGTAAACGGATGGAACTCATTTGATGAAAGCTTAGTTGATATTAATGGTACTCCTCAATTGATACGATGCTATCGATATGAGGCAGGGAGGGTTTCACGTGAAACATGAAGGATTAGGCCCGGTAACAGCCATTGCGAATCAAAAGGGCGGAGTAGGAAAAACAACAACAAGTATTAATTTAGCGGCGTCATTAGCAGCGCTAGATAAACGTGTGTTGTTAATCGACCTGGATCCTCAGGGCAATACAACATCTGGCCTTGGTGTGAATCAGAACACCGTAAGGAAAGGTACATATGATGTTCTGATGGGGGAAGCATTACTGGGCGATACTATTATCGGCACCGAGTGTGATGGCTTGTATTTGCTGCCGGCTAGTATGGATTTGGCTGGGGCCGAGATTGAGTTGGTCAGCGAACTGGGCCGGGAGTTGCGTTTGGCGCAAGCTCTAGCCGCCTATAATGGATCCGTTTTTGACTATGTGTTTATCGATTGTCCACCAGCTTTAAGTTTGCTGACGGTAAATGCGCTTAGCGCGTCCGACCATGTGATGGTTACATTGCAGACGGAGTTTTATGCTATGGAAGGTTTGACACAGCTGATGGACTCTATTCGTCGTATTCGCCAGGCACTGAATAGTAGTTTGACAATGGAAGGTATTCTATTAACGATGGTTGATAGCAGGAACCGTTTGTCATCTCAGGTTGAAGAAGATGTGCGGTCATACTTTGGCTCGCAGGTGTATACGAACACCATACCTAGAAATGTGCGTTTGTCGGAGGCTCCAAGTTTTGGTGTTCCTGTGATGTATCATGATGTCAGATCTAAAGGTGCTCAGGCATATTTGGTGGTTGCTCAGGAATTTATGCACAGAAGGGCAATATAGTGGTAGGAGGGGATAGATGGCAGTTGTGAAAAATAGAGGTCTGGGACGAGGGCTGAATGCGTTGCTTGGAGATAAGCCAACTGCAGAGGTGATGAGCCAGACAACACAGATACCGATTTCTAAAATATGTCCAAATAGTTACCAGCCAAGAACATGCTTCGCGTCGGATGAGCTTTTAAAGCTTACGGAATCGATTCGCAGCGAGGGCGTGCTTATGCCCGTGTTGATTCGCCCTAACGGCGATGGCTATGAGTTGATCGCTGGAGAAAGACGATGGCGTGCAGCCCAGGCGGCTGGCCTTGTCGAAATTCCTGCAGTGGTGCGAGATGTTAGTGATTTACAGGCGCTAGAGTTGGCTATTATTGAAAATGAGCAGCGCGATGACCTAAGCCCTATCGAATCTGCCGCTGCCTATAATCGGATGATAGTAGAGTTCGGTTGTACACAGCAACAGGTGGCTGAAAAAATCGGCATATCACGTGTGCAGGTGAGCAATCTCATTCGGCTGTTGCAGCTGTCAGTCAGAATTAAAAGTATGATAGAGCGAAGGATATTAAATATGGGGCAGGCACGTCCACTGGTTGGGCTGCCTGAGGTTATTGCCGAAAAACTGGCTGACGAATGCGTCGAGCAAGGCCTAAGTGCCCGCCAGATGGAGCAGGCCGCAAAAAAAGCGGCAAAGCCAGTAGAGGATAAGGTGGCAAAAGAACCGGATGCCGATGTTGCTGCCTTGCAAGATGAGTTGAGTCGTAAACTGGGGCTTTCGGTTGAATTGGCATGCAAGCCAAATGGTGCAGGCGTGCTGCGTATTCGTTACACGCAGGCGGCAGAATTGGACGGCGTGCTGCGTAAGTTGCGAGGCTAGGTTTTGCGTGTAGGAGATAGTTATTACAGGGCGGTAAACTGGAGTACTGAAAACGGTGGCGTTCAATGGGTAGAGCAGCGACAACTGCCCTTCCGGTTTGAACAGATCATCAGTAGAAATCCAGAAGATGTTGCGAGGGCAATAGAAACGATGCAGATCCGTGGGGCACCAAGCATTGGTGCGGCTGCGGCATTTGGGTTGGCTCTTGCATGGGTGGCAGATCCGGCGCGATTCACAGCACACTGGTTGCCGAGATTCAGGTCAACGAGACCGACGGCGGTAAATTTATTCCATGCCTGCAATGCGATGGAGATATGTTCGGAATTAAGCCCGTCATCAAATACAATGATCGAGTGTGCGACTGCATATGCTGATGCTGAGGTCAGTGCTAACTACAGGATGGGCGAGCATCTGGCGGGGTTGCTAGCCGTGGGCGAACGTAGAATACTGACACATTGCAATGCCGGATGGCTGGCTGCAGTAGACTGGGGGACGGCCACATCTGGAATCTATCACCTTGCCAAGGCAGGTGAGTCCCCATTTGTATGGGTAGATGAAACACGGCCACGCTTGCAAGGAGCTCGGCTAACGGCTTGGGAGCTAACCCAGGCTGGTATAGATTGTCGCCTCCAGCCAGACGGCGCCGCAGCATGGATGATTGCTCAGGGGAAGGTTGATGCCATTGTGGTTGGAGCAGATCGCATTGCGGCCAATGTGGATATAGCTAACAAGATTGGAACATATGCTCTATCTCTTGCGGCTAAAGAACATGCCGTTCCAATGTATATTGCTGCACCAACTTCAACATTTGATACTGCATGCCATTCAGGGTTGGATATACCAATCGAAAATCGTCATGATGATGAAGTGATGAGCATGGACGGTGTGGATTCTGCTGGGCAGACAATGCATATCAGAATAGCTGCCGACGGCGTAAGGGCAAACAACCCAGCATTTGACATGACGCCATATGGAAACATTACTGCGATTGTCAGTGAGCAGGGGATATGGAGAAGAGAACAGTGAAGCGACCTGTCCAGCGTGGAGAACGCGAATGATTCGAACTGCAATTTACCCGGGCACTTTTGACCCGATTACATTGGGCCATGTGGATGTGGTGAGGCGAGGCATGAAGCTGTTTGACCGCGTAGTGATCGGTGTCGCTGATAACCCGGGAAAGGGTCCAATGTTTGACGTAGAAACCCGCCTACATATGGTGAGAGAAACATTTGCAGGTGAAGAATCAGTCGAGGCCGTCCGCTTTTCCGGACTCTTGGTTGATCTGGCTCATCAGCAACAGGCCAGCGCCATTCTGCGTGGACTGCGCGCGGCGTCCGATTTTGAATATGAGTTCCAGATGGCGACTATGAATAGGCGGCTGGATGAGCGCATTGAAACGGCATTTGTTATGGCAAGGGAAGATTATACGTTTGTGTCTTCGCGGTTTATTCGCGAAATTTCGGCCATGGGAGGGGATGTTCGTGAGTTGGTGCCAGAGGTTGTGATGGGCTTTCTACACAAACATCAGGAGTCGTTACAGAGATGATGTAAAAGGGCATATTTCAATAATATTTTTGTAACAAATTGATTTATAAGGATATTATAAGGCTGTGGTTATATTGCTGCACAGCTTCGTGCGTCTTTTTGGTGACAGAGTTTGTGTGTAATTAAAAAGCTATCTACGCCTGACTATTTGAAAAAATGAGACATAATGATAATTGGTGCTTGAGTTCATCTGAACTCTGGGTAAGATGCGGCCCCTTCGCCGGCATAGCTCAGTTGGTAGAGCACCTCACTTGTAATGAGGATGCCACGGGTTCGAATCCTGTTGCCGGCTCCAGTTAGCACAATTGATATGTGCTGCTTGACAGTGTGCTGCAGCAATGCAGTATCGCGCGCCCTATTGCGCTCTCCTGTGCTAAGCAGGATAGTGTAATAGATTAAAATGGAGAGGTTCCCGAGTGGCTAAAGGGGGCAGACTGTAAATCTGCTGGCTCAGCCTACGTTGGTTCGAATCCAGCCCTCTCCACCATTTTAAAGCTGAAGGTATTCGCCTCTGGGTATCTTCGGGTTGTGCGGGTGTGGTACAATGGTAGCACCTCAGCCTTCCAAGCTGATGACGCGGGTTCGATTCCCGCCACCCGCTCCATCTGCCTGCTAGGGCAGGTGAGCAGGCCCAGGTAGCTCAGGGGTAGAGCACATCCTTGGTAAGGATGAGGTCGCGGGTTCAATTCCCGCCCTGGGCTCCAGATATGACAGTCAATGCAATGCAAAGACCGTCTTGTTATATTAAGTATAATGGAGAAGTGATATGGCAAAAGCAAAATTTGAGCGCAACAAGCCACACGTCAATATTGGTACCATCGGTCACGTCGATCATGGCAAGACCACATTGA
>PFXI01000082.1 GCA_002791575.1 Zetaproteobacteria bacterium CG_4_9_14_3_um_filter_54_145
CAGCAACAGGCTCCCAAAGGGGGTGTCGACTTCACCGGAATAGGGTGTCGCGTTCGACTGGAATCAGGTGCCGACTTCACCGGAATACGCACTGGAGCCAAGTTGAACAGAAACTTAGCTCCAGTCATTCAGGATAATCAACACTGCCTAGCGTTTTAAGACAACCCGATAATGCGCCTTACCGCTTCTTACGCGCTCAATCGCCCGGTTAATATCAGCAAAATCATACATTTCGATCACGGGCTTAATGTTGTGAAGTTTGGCAAACGCCAGCATTTGCAACATGGTGGACGGGCTACCTACCGGTGAGCCGGAAATGGAGCGTTGGCCACCAATCAAACCGAATACGCCAATATCCAGAGGCTCCAGTGTGGCACCTACAAAGTGTAACCGGCCTTTAGCTTGTAAGGTGCTGAGATATAAATTCCAATCCAATTTCACGTTGACCGTCGAAATGATAAAATCAAAACGACCAGCCGCACTGGCAATCGCATCTGCATCACGGGAATTGAGTGTATCATGCGCACCCATGCTCAATGCTTCATCTCGTTTGGCGTCAGTTGATGTGAATGCTGTCACTTCACAACCCCAGGCGTTGAGGAACTGCAATGCCATGTGCCCCAAACCACCAATGCCGATCACGGCCACTCTGTCCGTGGGTTTGACATCAAATTGAATCAGTGGATTAAACACGGTCACACCGCCGCAAAACAGAGGGCCGGCAGATTCCAGATCAATGCCATCCGGGATTGCCACCACACTATTGGCTTTGGCACGAACCTGTTCGGCAAAACCGCCATGATGGCCCATGATGGTTGCCGTCGCATTGCCACACAGGTTGCTATCACCTGTCCGGCATGGATGGCAGGTGCCGCAATAACCCGCATGCCAGCCCAGGCCGACCACCTGACCGACTGCGAAATTGCTCACGCTGCTTCCCACTTTTGCAATCTTGCCCACCACTTCATGACCGGCCACGACAGGGTAGGGCATTGCGCCCCATTCACTGTCAATCACACTCACATCAGAGTGACAAATGCCGCAATAGGTCACATCAATTTCAACTTCATCACCGGCCAATGGGCCGGGATCGTATTCAAACGGTTTGAGTTCGCCTTTTGGCTCGAATGCTGCATAAGCTTTAATCATGACTATCTCCTGATGTTTCTTTTATGCTTTGATACTTTCATGGCTGCTCATATACCCACAGGGGCGAAAAGCATGTGGCGCATTCACGCTTGTGAGGGCGCCAAGACATAAGCGCCGACTATTGCGCCGCGTCGGGCGACGGGTGCTACAGTAGCATTGTTGCACATATTGATAGCCGGATAAACATAAGTCATCTGGCCCCGGGCTCCCCGGGCTCCGCCATCTAATCAGCCGGGCAACACAGTTACTTTTTGTACTGCTGCACTTCAGCCAGTCCTAAGGCATTCCAGCCATCGTGACCCAGCTTACGCATGGTTTCCATATTCTTCTCGAAGATCATCTCCGCTTCCGGAAAGACGGCAACTGCTTCATCGATGCTCTCTTCGCGGATCAGATGCAACGTCGGGTAGGGCGAGCGGTTGGTGAAGTTGGTGATCTCATCGGGTTCGGTATCAGCAAACTGGTAGTCGGGATGCATACTGGCGACTTGCAATACACCGACCAGGTCGACCTCTTCCAGTGCTGTCTCCACCACGGAGAGAAAATCGTTGTAGTCGAGAAAGTCTGTGAGTACGTGCGGATGGATCAGCAGTATGGTATCGATTTTGTCGCGCGGCGTTTGGGCAAGCAGTTCCAGTTCATTGAGCAGATCGGGCAACAGCTCATCCGGTGTTTGCGCTGCACTCACCACGTAGCGAATCTGTTTTTTGACGTGTACCGATTTGGCGAACGGGCACAGGTTAAGGCCAATCACAGCCTTTTCCAGCCACTGCGTAGTCGCGCTGATGGCTTCTTCGTTGGTCACGTTGTGGTTCATGATCGATCCTCCAAACCTTTCGGCCCGAATATAGCCGAAGACTTTGCTCGATTATTGGTTGGGTTCCGAAAGCGTGTTGAGTCCAAAGGGTCGAGTGTGAAGCAATAGCAACAAGACCAAATCCTGGCAGCGCAGGGGGCAATAGCAACAAGGGTCTAGGCATGAGTGATTGAGTTATTCGGCTGGAGGGTGATCATACCCATCTCCATAAAGACCTTACCTCTATTTGATGAGAAGCAGAAAGGATTGATACCGTATGTTTGAGATCGGATTACTGACGATCATCGTACTGGCCGGGCTCTCTGTTGTCTGGTTTACGCTGCAACTCGGCATCTCGCCGATGCCGAGTTCCGCAAAGGCGACCCGTGCCATCCTCGCGGCCAGCGAAGCTGCGGGTGAGGGTGCCATCATTGAGCTTGGTTCAGGTTGGGGAACGCTGCTCTTTGCGCTGGCGCGCAAATATCCGCATCGCAGGGTGATCGGTTATGAGCTCTCCTGGCTGCCGTGGCTCTATACGCATCTGTATAAAAGTATCTTCCGGCTGCCGAACGTTGAGCTGTACCGGCAGAGCTTTCTGGCTGCGGATCTCTCATCGGCAACCCTGCTGGTCTGCTACCTGTTTCCGGAAGGTATGGAGCAATTGCAACAGAAACTGGCAGCAGAGCATGGTGCAAACAGGCTTCTGATCAGCAGCACCTTTGCCCTGCCCGCATCTACGCCGGAGCAAACGACCCGGCTGGATGATCTCTACAATACGCCGATCTATAGCTATCAACTGGGCTGAATTGGCATCAACACCGGGGTCAGGCATGAGTTATTGAGTTATTTTACCGGTAGTCTAAAATCATATCATGGCGCGCAAACCAAGGATTCATGTTTCAGGCGGATTGTACCATGTCATGCTTCGAGGCAATGGGGGAGAAGATATATTCTTTGCCCCGGATGATCGCTATCAGCTGTTTTTTCTGATCCAGAAGGGGATAGAGCGATTCGGCCATCGGGTGCATGCCTTTTGCCTGATGAATAATCATATTCACCTGGCTATTCAAGTGTCCGACAGTCCTCTTCCCAGAGTGATGCAGAACCTGGCTTTTCGCTACACACTATGGATCAATAAACGCTATCAGCGCATCGGCCATCTGTTCCAGGGGCGGTACAAGGCATTGCTGGTGGATGAAGATAGTTATCTGTTGGAGTTGGTCCGTTATATCCACCTTAATCCGGTGCGTTCGGGAATGGTTTCTCGACCCGAGGATTATGCATGGAGCGGGCATCGGGCCTACCTTGGTGATGATCATATTCCATGGCTGACATGCGATTCGGTTTTGGCTCAATTCGGCAGCACTGTAGATGTCGCAAGAGATCGATATGTCAGTTTTGTCATGGATGGGGTGAGCGGGACACATCGCCCGGAATTTCATCAGGGTGGCGATGACTCACGTATTCTCGGTGAAGATCTTTTTGTATCCCGGGTTATGACTCAGGCCGAAGAACCTGCACCAGTCAGAATTTCGCTGGATGCGTTGCTTATCACTGTCGCTCAGGCATTTGGCATTGAGTATACAGATCTTACCGGCCCGAGCAGAGAAAGGAGTTTTGCCGCTGCGCGCGGCGTTGCGGCATGGCTTGCATCTGATTTGGGGCTGCATCCGTTAGCTGATCTGGCCCGTCGCATGAATCGTGATCCATCGGCACTAAGTCAATTGGCGAAAAAGACCAGAGAGCAGATGACAAATGATCCCGAGTTTGCGTTAAAGGTAAGCCGGATGAAATCTGATCTGAGCTCAAACAACTCAATAACTCATGCCTGACCCCCGATTTTTCATGCACTGGCTACGCTGGGGGGTACAACTGTTGGATGCGCAAGTTTACTATTGGACGATATAACACGTTACAGTTGGACGGGGCTTTTTTACGCCCATATTGAGACTGGGGAGAGTGGATGCTGTACCAGCGGATTGAACGGATGTGGTGGAATAGCAAACGCAAACCCAACCTGTTGCTGCGTGCTATGGCTGCTGTTTACGCACCGCTATCGCGATTCGAGCAGCAGCAGCGCCTGAAAAAGATTGTGAGGCCGCCGATTCCGATGATCTCGGTCGGCAATATTACCGTTGGCGGCAGTGGTAAAACCCCCTTTGTGGTCTGGCTGGCTGGGGAGTTAAAACAGCACGGTTTTCATCCGGTGCTGCTATCGCGTGGCGATGGCGCGAACAATCAAACGCCGCACCTGATATCCGAATATGCCAAAGCCCATGAAGTGGGTGATGAAGCGGTGCTGCTCTACAGGCTCAGTGGCTGCCCGGTTATTGCCGGGCGTGATCGTATTGCCGGCGCCAGACTTGCCGCAGACTATGGCGATATTCTCATTCTCGATGACGGTTTTCAGTACCGGCAGTTGCAGAGCGTCTGCGATATTGTACTGATCCCTGCCGAAGGGGTGGGTAACGGCTGCCTGCTGCCTGCCGGTCCACTACGGGAAGCGCTGCCGGCGCTGGATCGGGCCGATCTGATTGTCAGAAGCGGGGCAGGTGATGAGGTTGTTACGCCGTTATCGCCACAGCAGGAGTGGCGTTGGTCGGCAACAGCCTGCCGGGTACGGGACTGGAACAACCGGGCGGATATGCTGCTGGAAGAATCAGCCTCTATCCATGTCGTGACCGGCATCGCACGCCCCTGGCGCGTGCTGCAGGATCTGAAGGCGCTGGGTTTTGCTGTTGCCGGTTATAGCGCTTATAGCGATCACCATGAATATTCCAAACAGGATATCCAGCAACTGTTACAGCACCAGAAACCGATGGTGACCACGGCCAAGGATGCGGTGAAACTGCTGCCGTTCTGGCCACCGGAGCGGGCATTGTGGGTGCTGGAGCAGAGTGCTGAAGCAGATCCTGCGCTTGCAGAACAGATCATTCACATCATCAAGGCAAGAGAGGGACATATCACCGCTTTTTGATGGCCTGCCGGCAAAAGCTGTGACCGCCATCAATTGCTTCGATCGCAACTGGCTATACACTCTCCGCCCGCATGCAGTGCGTGAAGCATGTGACGGTTATACTTTCCCCAACGACAGAGGTATCAATACAGTGGCTGTAAAAAAGTATTACGTAGTATGGCAAGGCCGGGAGACCGGCATTTTCACCGACTGGAACAGCTGCAAAAAGCAGATCGACAAGTTTGCCGGTGCCAGATACAAATCTTTCATGACGCTGGCTGAGGCTGAAGCGGCATTTGGTGGTAGCAGCGTAAAGTCGGCCGCAGGCAGCACGGATGCTGCGCCGGTGAAAAAGCGCAGCGCCGGCCAACAGACGGTGAAGACCTATAGTGCTGCCGAGATCATGGCCATGAAGATCGATACAAAAATATTCACCGATGGCGGCTGTGAACCGAATCCCGGTAAAGCCGGTTCCGGCATTGCACTCTATCGCAACAATAAGATTGATGAGCTTTGGTACGGTCTGTTTAATGCCAAGGGCACCAATAATACGGCCGAGTTGAATGCCCTGCATCAGGCCTTGATCATGGCCAGAGGTGAAATCAGCTCGGGTAAGTCGGTGGCTATTTTTTGCGACTCCAAATATGCCATCCAATGCATTACGCAGTGGGCGGTGAACTGGCAGAAGAAGGGGTGGAAAAAAGCCGGCGGTGAAATCAAGAATCTGGAGCTGATCAAGGCGATGTTTGCCCTCTACCAGAGTCTGAAAGAGAAGCTGCAGGTGTTGCATGTGAATGGTCATGTTGGCGTGGAGGGGAATGAGCTGGCTGACCGCATGTCGATTCTGGCCATTGAGTCCCGCAACAGTGATTTCACCCGCTATGCGGAAAAGCTGGATATTGATGCGTTGTTGGCGATGCGAGCCGGTTGATGTTTTCCGTTCATCACGTCGCACTGAGCGTACAGAGTCTGCATGCATCGGTTGCATTTTACGACGTGTTCGGCTTCAAGCCTGTCTACAGCTGGAGCAGTGAAGACGACAAGCTTACGATCGTACACCTTAGCCATGGCGACACACTGCTCGAGCTGTTTTGTTACCGGCAGCCGGATCCGGCACCGGACTCTTCACACGCGCTGGCTACTGATCTGCCGCGCATCGGCATCAAACATTTCGGTCTGCGTGTGCAGGATATTCATGCAGCCCACGCACATTTGCAGCAACTGGGCATGAGTGAAGGTGTAGCAATTTGTCATGGCCGAACCGGCATCGATTACTTCTTTATCAAAGACCCATCCGGCATCCTGCTGGAAGTAGTGCAGGATGATCGGATGGCCACGTTAGACATCTGCCTTCGATCTCTATGCTCAGGGTATTTAATTCGTATCTACCGGTTCGAGGATATGGCCGGCTATGGTCAGCTTGTCCGTTTCCAGTCCCTTGAAGACCGTAATGGTCTCACTGATCGTTGCCTTGTCAAAAGCCAGCCGGTATCCGTAGATGTAGTAGTCACCGCGAAAGCGGGGGTCCTTCTGGCTGAAGGTCTGGCGAATTTCATTGAGCGCGCCATATTGATCGAACAACGTATTCAGTTCCTGTTGCCAGGCATGGCGATCATGCTCCTTGGAAAAGGCGGGATCATAGAGGGCGAGCAGTGTATCCCACTGTTTTGCCTTGAGCGCCTCATGGTACTGGCCGACCATCTTATCGGCCTCCGATTGATTGGAGGCATTATACATCGAGCAGCCGAACAGCAGCGGTGGTAACAGCAGTAGCGAGATGAGCAGACGTTTCACAGGATGGGCCTCCGTGGTGGTAGTAGTAATCGTGGAGCAGGCAGTCGCAACATTAACATAAAAGCCTGCATCTGACCGAGCGCTTGTTGATTCGCCTTGATCATTGCCGCGGGCTGTAGCAGGGCAGGGGGATGGATGCCCTCGCCATGTCAGATATAGCTTCATCCCGGATGGCCGAAAAAAATGGGCTCACCAAATGGCTCAGAATCGATTTTTCAGCACTGCTCCATACCGGATGTTCAAATCAGACCTGTAGCGCCTCACAGGTGCATATTTCCACGCATCGACCTGTGCTGCTGTTTCAAGATGCAGCAACGACCATGTAGCCTCTATTTTGTTGGTTTTTCTCCGGCAGCAGCCTACAATAGTGGCCAACAATAATCCGTTCATAGCCAGTAATATAAACCAACAACAAAGAACCAATACACGGAGCAGCGGCAGCATGCCTTTATCTGACGAGCAGGTGAGAGAAACAACCATTCCCGAGGGAAAAAACCAGCTGAAAATAAGCGACGGCGGGGGCCTCTATCTGCTGATCAAACCATCCGGTCGCTACTGGAAACTGGCGTATCGATTTGATGGAAAACAGAAATCACTGGCGCTGGGTGTCTACCCGGCAGTCTCGCTGCATGATGCCAGGGATAAACGGGCGACCGCCAAAGCTATGCTGGCCGATCATGTCGATCCGGGTCAGGTCCGGCAACAGCAGAGACGCCGGCAAATGGGCGCCGCCGTTGCCAATGAACAAGAGCTTATCAATCAGGCACAGGAACAGACGACTACAGATATGATGCAAGCACCACCCCCTGATCATCAACAGCAGCCACATCCGCTCAGCAGGAGCGCGCAACTGCAACTTGAAGAGCGCCGCCTGCGTATCCTGCAGATCATCAGGGATGCAAACGGTTATATCGCCAATGAACTGAACGTGCAGCAACTGCTGGATGAGGTGGGGCACAGGATCTCATTTGATCGACTGCGCACCGATCTGGCATGGTTATATGAGCAGCATCTGGTCTATCTTCAGACAGATACGCTCTGGGTGATCCATCTGACCAGGCAAGGCCTGGAGCTGGTGGATGGCCGCATCTGGGTGCCCGGTATCAGGCGAGCCGAACCTGTACTCTAACACCTCCGTGTTGGTCTTTATTTAAATGCAATAAGAACCAACCTATGCTTTTCGCGCACTAGGCCCGAGCAGGATCCCCGTTTTGCACACCGAGCAGCACGGCAAGTCTGGATAAGCCGTCCTGTACCAGAGTATGGGTGGTATCCACTGTCTCTTTTGTGTCGCCCTTAAGCGCCTGCATGCTCTCAAGGATATCCCGCGCCTGCACAAAGCCCTGCTCAACACCTGTTTTCACATTGCTGAATAGTTGCTCCCTGCTGCTCTGTTCTGCTTTGGGCAGATCAAGCTGTGATGATTCAGCCCTGCCGATAAGCTGGGTGGCAAAACTAAGGATGCTGTCTGCAACCCCTTGCGGGCTCATGTCCTGCCCGGATGCGGCCGCTCGCTGGATGGCCCCGTCACCGAGATAGGGTTTGAATACTTCGTTAATCTTGTCCATAGCCGATTTGAGTATCAACTCGCTCGGGTCCGTTGCCATAGTACTGCGACTGGCGGCTGGCGGTACTGCCAGTGGTGCCGAGACACCGGCTCTATCCGCTGGCTCGGGTCTGGTTGAAAAGAGCATGGCATTCACCGTGTTTGATGCAGAAATTGGCAGTGTCATTCGACCTCCGGCAAGGCTGTAGTGTTGTGGCTCCCTGATCTGCAGCCTCTATCTCTATATCTATCGCGGAAACCGGCGGGGAGTGAAGTAATCTGATATTGAGTGGTATGCCGCAATGGGTCACTATAGGCCGATGTATCAGACGATGGCATTACCGTTATCGGCGGTGAAGGGTGTGGGGCCGGCGCTGGCAAAGCGGCTGCAGCGGCGGGATATACGTACACTCGGTGATCTGCTGCTGCATTTGCCCAAAGCCTATATCGACGACCGGCAGCTTACCCCCATCCGCCTGCTGAGCGACGGCGAGCCTGCTCGCATTCAGGGGCGCATCCTGCACAAGGAAGCACGCGGTTACGGTAAAAAGAGGCAGGTGATCATTCATCTGGCCGATGATACAGACAGGATTCGGCTCAACTTCTTTCATTCCGGTTATATGATGAGCGATGCACGCCTGACAGAAGGGCGGGAAATTGCCGTGCGCGGCATAGCCGAGTGCTGGCAGGGCCATTGGCAGATGACGCATCCGGAGTGGTGCGTGGCCGAGGCATTTCAGCCGGGCTATCAGCCTGTTTATGCGGCCATGGCAGGGCTTAGCGGCAAGCGCATGGCCACACTCATCCAGCAGGCGTTAACACTGCTGCCCGTGCCTGCTGCAAGCCCGCTGGATGAGGTGCTGGCCCGCCAGAGCCGTTTCTGCTCCCTGCGGCAGGCGCTCAAGCAGCTGCATGCACCGGCTAATCCGGATCAGGCCACCCTGCAGCAGGCTGCCGCGCGTTTGAAAAGTGAAGAAATTATCGTCTACCTGCATCTGATGCGGGAGAAAAAACGGCAGGCAGATTGCCCCGCCATAGCGATGCAGGCGGAGAGAGAGAGCAGCCTGCTGCATCAGAGTCTCCCCTTTGCACTGACAGATGCCCAGGCCGGTGCCTGGTCCGATATCAGCGGGGACCTCTGCTCCGGCAAACGCATGCACCGTCTGTTGCAGGGTGATGTCGGCGCCGGCAAAACCTGGGTTGCGGCACTCGCCATGGCCAAGGCTGCCGGTTGCGGGCATCAGGCGGCCCTGCTTGCCCCGACCGAGGTACTGGCCGAGCAACATGCCGAAACTCTGCAGGCGCTGCTGGCGCCGCTGGGACTCAACATCAAACTGCTCACCGGCAGTACCCGCGCAAAAGCGCGACGTGAGCTGCTGGCTGAATTACAGAGCGGTGAGCTGAAACTGATTGTCGGTACGCATGCGTTGTTGAGCGATGATGTGGTATTCAATCATCTGGCACTGGCACTGGTGGATGAGCAGCACCGCTTTGGTGTGCGCCAGCGCTGGGCACTGGCTGACAAGCAGCGTGCTGGTCAACAGGCCGTACATCTGCTGGGTATGACCGCAACACCGATTCCGCGTTCGCTGGCTCTGGCACTCTATGGTGATATGGATCTTTCCATCATGCGCGGCATGCCGCCGGGCCGCAAACCGGTGGAGACGCGTGTTATTGCAGCGGACAAGATGAAGCCGCTGGCAGCAGGTATGCAGCGCATACTGGACGACGATGGCCTGATCTACTGGATTGTGCCGCGTATTGATGAGGATGAGGAAGAGAGCATTTCGGTGGATCAACGGGTTGATCTGCTCAGGAGCTATTTTCCCGAGGCGCATGTGCTCGGCCTGCACGGGCGCATGAAATCGGCAGAAAAAAAAGCGACTCTCGACAGATTCAGTACCGGCCAGTGCAGGATTCTTGTCTCAACGACGGTGATTGAGGTGGGGGTGAATGTACCTGCCGCTCGCCTGATGATCATTGAGGCGGCCGAATCCTATGGTCTGGCCCAGCTGCATCAGTTGCGCGGGCGGGTAGGGCGCTCATGCGAGCAGAGTTACTGCATGCTGATTGCCGGTGAACAGGCAAGCCCGGCATCGATGACGCGGCTGCAGCAGATGGTCAATACACACGATGGCCTGGAGCTGGCGGAAGCCGATCTGGCCCTGCGCGGCAGCGGTGATGCTGTCGGTACGCGCCAACACGGTGAAGCCGGTTTCCGGCTGTTGAACATGGCTGAAGATGCGCTGCTGATCCGGCAGTGGCATGAGCATCTGCCGGATTTTGAGCCGAGTGATGCGATGCTGCAGTTCTGGCGCCCGTACGCCGAATCCACCGACTAACGCGGCCATAAGACGCCGCTATGTTTTTCTACCCCTGCCGGCTTTGCTCCACCCGGTTGCGACCACTGCTTTTGGCCAGATAGAGCGCAGTATCAACACGCTTGATCAGCTCATCCATAGACTCCTCCGGCATGTATTCGCCAACGCCTGCGCTGATCGTGCAGGCAATACCCTGAAAGCCGTCGAGCTCGATGCCGGCTCTGATGCGCTCAGCCAGAATGCGAGCGCCCTCCAGATCGGTGACCGGCAGCATAATGGTGAACTCCTCACCGCCCCAGCGACAGAACACATCCGTCTCCCTGAGCAGGCTGCTTACATATTGTACCAGCGCAATCAGGACCTGATCGCCAATCAGGTGGCCATGTTGGTCATTGATATGTTTGAAGTGGTCAATATCGATGATGATCAGTGCAAATGAGGGGGTGTGATAGCGCTTGATGCGACCGATTTCCGCTTCCATGGCATAATTGAAACGGCGCCGGTTACCGATGCCGGTTAATGGATCATTGAGCGCATCATTTTCAAATCGCTTGGCCTTGGTCTCGAACATGCTCGCCATATCGGAGAGGGCACTGGTATGGGTCTGCACCAGCTGCGTCCAGTGATTGAAGGCAAAACCGGCCAGATCACTCTGGCTGAGTACACCCAGTAGTTCCTCATCATCATCGACGACGATGGCCCGTTTGAATCGGGTCTCCTGCAGATAGTCCAGTACCTGACTGATGGTTCTCTCATGACTGACCGTATCCACCGGTGTACTCATGTAGCGGCTGACAGGCTCATTGATATCGAGATGGTTCTGAATAATGCCAATCACATCCTTGGCCGTGATAACACCAACCGGCTTGTCATGCTCGATAACAATCACGGCATGTTCAGCATTGCTCAGGTGATGCAGGATCTCTCTGGTCGGCGTATCTGCCGTAGCCTGCAGGTGATGCCTAGGTTGCAGCACTTCACCGACGGTCTTCTTTTTGATAAAAATGCTCGGATCCAGCGCCGAGATCACATCAGAGTATGAGATGATGCCTATCAGATCCTGCTGGTTATTGGTGACGCCGAGATAACGGTTTTTATCATTATCGAGCATGGGAAATATGTTCATGATATTCTCGTCTTCATGAACCATGACCAGTATATGGGCCGGCAACTGATCCAGCGTAATAGAGAGGTCACTCGATTGGCGGGTATAATCCAGCAGATCGGCAACGGTAAGTATCCGGTGCACCTGATCGACGGTAAAGATCACATCCCTGACCTCGTTACGCAGCATCAGCCGGGTTGCTTCTTTCAGGCTGGTTTTGGCACTGGTGGTATATACCCCCAGGTGAGCGATCTGGCCGACTTTCGGGAATAGTGCCTTGTCTGCTTCTGTCATATCAGCTCCTGCCAGTTTCAATGCTCTCCAGCATGAACATAGCAATAATATCCATCTTTACGCCAAGGTCGATCATTTTGTCCGCAAAAAAGATATTCGTAATGAATTCGAAGTTGATTCGACTATAGTCCGGAACAGCCATGAACAGGGGATTTTTGCATGCATGCAACATTACCATTATTGAAAAACAGTGATTTTCCGGCCATCAATCGCGGGCGACTGGAGACACTGCAGGTGAATCTCGGCTATCTCTGCAATCAGAGTTGCCTGCATTGCCATGTGAGTGCCGGGCCTCGCCGCAAGGAGATCATGAGCCGCGAAACAGTGGAACAGGTGATTGCATTTCTTGCCGCCCGCAAGATCACCACGCTGGATCTGACCGGTGGCGCCCCTGAGATGAGTCCTCACTTCCGCTATCTGGTAGCAGAGGCCAGGGCACTTGGCGTGCGGGTGATTAATCGCTGTAACCTGACCATTCTGGAAGAGCCGGGCTATGAAAAAATGGCTGCATTTCTGGCTCAACACAGCGTGGAGGTTGTCGCCTCATTGCCCTGCTATCTGAGCGATAATGTCGATGCCCAGCGTGGTAAGGGGGTTTTTCAGATCAGCATCCGGGCACTCAGACGATTGAATGCGCTCGGTTATGGCGTCGGTGGATCAGGGCTTACTTTAACACTGGTCTACAACCCGCAGGGGGCCAGCCTGCCGCCTGCGCAGGCAGAGCTGGAAGCGGCATATAAACGGGAACTGCATCTGCGCTATGGCATCGTTTTCAATCAGCTGTTTACCATTACCAATATGCCTATCCAGCGGTTTGGCAGCACACTAATTTCTCGTGGAGAATTCGCCAGTTATATGCAGCTGCTTAAAGATGCTTATAGCGAGGAGAATCTGGACGGCGTGATGTGCCGCAGCCTGATCAGTATCGACTGGCAGGGATTTATTTTTGATTGTGATTTTAACCAGATGCTGGGTCTGCCGATGGCTGCTGCTGGCGGCGAAAAAATGCACCTCTCCGAGCTGCTGCACACGGATATCGAGGGGCGACCGATCATTGTCATGGAGCACTGCTACGGCTGTACGGCAGGACAAGGCTCCAGTTGCGGCGGGGCGCTCGAAAGTTAATATGATCAACGCTGCTGCACTGAAATAAAACTACACATAACAAGGAATAATTATGACTGTTGAAGCCGATAAAATACGCCAGCACGTACGAAAATCTTATGCGGATGTGGCCGAAGCCAGTAATGATGGCGGTTGTTGTGGTGTGGAGTCCAGCTGTTGCGGGGTATCCGATGATACGGCCATCAACACACTGATATCCACCCGTCTGGGTTACTCCGCGGATGATCTCGCCAAAGTACCTGCGGGCGCCGATATGGGACTCGGTTGTGGCAATCCGCGTGCAATTGCCAGCTTGACGGCCGGTGAGGTGGTGATCGATCTGGGCAGCGGCGGCGGCTTCGATGCATTTCTGGCTGCAGGTGAAGTAGGGGAGAGCGGTCACGTCATCGGCATCGATATGACCCCTGCCATGCTCTCCAAGGCGCGTGCCAATGCTGAGAAAGGGCGCTTTACCAATGTCGAATTCCGCCTTGGCGAGATAGAGCATCTGCCTGTGGCCGATAACACGGCCGATATCATTATCTCCAACTGCGTGATCAATCTCTCACCGCATAAGGAGCTGGTATTTCAGGATGCTTTCCGGGTCCTGAAAGCGGGCGGCCGACTGGCTATCTCCGATGTTGTCGCCACAGCCATCATGCCGGATGAGATGAAGCATGACCCGGTGCTGCATGCCGGCTGTATGGCCGGTGCCTCGTTGATTGAGGAGCTGGAGACAATGATGCGTCAGGCCGGTTTCGAACAAATCCGCATTGTGCCGAAGGATGAGTCACGCGAATTTATTCGTGACTGGGCTCCCGGCCGTGGTGTTGAGGCCTATGTTGTGTCGGCTTATATCGAAGCGGTAAAACCGGGCTGTTGCTGCTGACAGCAAGAGGTAACGACTGATCTCAGGATGTGCTGTTGTTGGTCGTGTTGGCCAGCACGATGTGGCAGCAGGTGTAGTTCAGCGCAGCCTGCTCAACATCGCTGACCTTGAACGGAGCCTGCCTGCCAGCCTGCGACAGCATGAAGGTCATCTCCCTGTAGATGCCGGTTTCCGGTAAAATCATGCTGCGCTTGCCCAGATATCGGCGAAGCAACACTGGCCATGTCCGCCGTGCCTCTGCGTCCTGACCGCCGCCTAACATCACGGCCTGAGCCAGCAGGTAGCCATCCTCAATAAAGGTGATCCCCAGTTGTTGTTCACCGGGCTTTACTGCCTTGATCCAGCGCACAATGCCTAGCCGTTTCAGCTCGGGAATCTGTTGCGGATTCTCTCTGCAAAATGGCAGGTCGGGCGGTACTTCAGGCAACAACCAGTGCAGTCCGACCAGCGCCCCGACAATCTGGGGTACGCTGCCTGAATCAACGCGCTCCAGGCAGACGCCGTCGGCATGCAGATTGGCTATACGCCATGTGTTGTTGGTTCTATTTTGCTGAGTTGGTTCTTTTTTACCGTAACCATCATCGCCGGCAAAGGCCTGCTGCAGGGCTTTGGTCGCATGCAGTTGCAAGACAATGCGGGCATCAATGCGGCTGCCTCGCTCATCCTGTCGCGGCTCTTCGTTCAGGGCATTGAGAATGGCGGTGCAGCCAAGCATGGTATTCTCCAGCTCGTGTTCGGTATGCAGCACCTGCTTCTGCATGTCCGGCTGATGCAGAATAGAGCCTGCATGGTGCACAGCCATTTCCACGCGCTCGGTGAACGCGGCAAGAGGAATGACAAAGGCATCAAAAGCCAGCGCTTCCGTGAGCTGCAAAGAGACCGATGCAGGATTGTTCGGACGATTCAGATTGGTCAGCAGCAGGGGGGCTGTGCATGTCGCGGCAGGTGATACGCCCTGTCGCAGAAACTGCGGCTGCAGTACGCCGACATGGAATTGCAGCTCCAGCCAGATCCGCTGTTGCATGGCCGGAGGATGGGCGAAAAAATCCATTTTGCGCAGCAGTTCATGATTACAGATGGCCTTGAACAGTCGCGTTGTTGCCTCTTTGGGCAGATCCGTACATGCGGCTGCCACATCCAGTCCCAGCCTGGCCAGATCGAAAAACTGGCGGGTGGCGAGTACGGTTTGTGCACGGTATTGCTCCAGCGACAGACGCAGCAATTTGACGGAGAGCTCAATGGCATTGGCAACCATATCAATCAGTACGGGATAATAGTCCGGCTCGCTGCGTGCTTTTTCCTGCACCAGTATCACGCCGATCTTGTGGGCATTGAGCACCGCGGCGGTCATCTCGCCATCAAACAGGTTCAACTCCTGCTCAAAGCGGCTCAATACCTTAAGTCGGAACTTCAGCGGAATATGCGGATTGGCATTCAGCCGACCCAGATAGCTTTTCATGCTTTTGCGCAGTTGTTTGGCATCCAGCTCGCTGCTGCTCAGGGCCAGTTGCGACAAGCGACTTTCTATATCGGTAAATGGCAGGATCAGTGCATCGGTCAGCAGTTCCGCCCGGCCCAGTTCCGGCCGCTGGGTATGCAGACGCAGATCTGACTGCAGCTCCAGCGGAGTGGACGATGTCACTGAAGGATCGTACTCAGTCACCAGTGCAGATGCGCTCGACCAACTCTCTTACCGTCGGGATAAAGCCATTGGCATAAAACGGATCCTGACCAAAACGATAGGCGGCGTGACCGGCGAACATCAGCTGTTCGTCCGGGTTGGCACCATGGGCGATCTCCTGCAGGGTTTTCTGGATGCAGAAGCTGCGCGGGTCAGCCTTGTGGCCGGTCGTACCCTGGTCATTGGCCGCCCAGTTACTGAACCGGCACTGCGACAGACAGCCCATGCAGTCGAGCTGATCCTGTCTGATCTCGCGGGCCTTTTCAGGCGTGACGAAGACCAGTGTTGAATCCGGTGTTGGCAGCGCCTTGGTGAAGCCTTCACTGATATACTCTTTGGCCTGCCTCAGATCTTTCGGCGAGAGATAGACCTGTTTGTTGCGCACACCGAAGGTGAATTCGGCAATATGATCACCGGCAGGATGGTCAACAAACGCCACTTCGCGATCAGAGCGGGCATACAACTCATGCAGAAATGAGTTGTAGACGGCAGATGAGTAAAAACCGGTAGGGGAGAAGCGATTCAGTTTAATATCACCTTCCCTGAGGCTGAGCAGGCGCTGTTTCCATGCATCGGAAATAGGGCTCTCCTGCGTCAATAAGGGGCGCGTGCCGTACTGGAACGTGATGGCGCCAATTTCCGGATTATTCAGCCAGTTGGCCCATTCACGCAGGAACCAGACACCGCCGGCCATAACGATCGGTACATGCTGCAGTCCGAACTCATTCATGGTCTTGCGCAGGGCGGCAACACGCGGATACGGATCTTCCGGCTTGTCCGGACTCTCCGAATTGGAGAGGCCGTTATGGCCGCCTGCCAGCCACGGATCTTCATAGACTACGCCGCCAAGCAGGTCGGGCAATTTACGATATGAACGCAGCCACAGGGCACGGAATGCACGCGCGGAGGAGATGATCGGATAGTAATGTACGTTGTATTTGGCTGCCAGTGAGGCCAGACGGAAAGGCATGCCTGCACCACAGGTGATGCCGTGAATCATGCCTTTGGCACCATCCATCACACCTTCCAGTACGCGCTCGGCACCGCCCATTTCCCACAGTACATTCATATGCAGGCGGCCGGCGCCGCCGGACACTTCGTGAGCGATTTGTGCCTGGGTGATGCCGCCGGCAATGGCCTGGTTGACCAGTTCGTCAAAGCGCTGAATGCGGCTTTTTCCGTGATAAACTGTACGAATGACCTGACCATTCTCATCAACGCTGTCGGCATTAACGGCGGAGAATGTGCCTACCGCACCGGCAGCAGCCCAGGCGCCTGAACTTTCGCCAGTGGAGACAGCAACGCCTTTGCCGCCCTCAATAAGAGGGAGAACCTCTTTGCCTGAAATCATGATCGGTTGAAGCTCAAAAGCCATGTCGAAGTCCTTTTCTGCCGGGTCGCAGTCGTCGGGCGAATACGCCAGTCTCTACAAAATGATTCAGTAGTAAGTATGGTTGGCGAGACTATCAAAGCGCGACAGCAGTGGCAAAGTCGATCAGCAATCCTCACTGTGACATTTCCAGGAGAGCGACCTCATATTGATTTTCAACAGCGGAAACGCCAGCCTGTGAAATAGCATTGAAGAGGTGCGGCCCGGGCCTTGCCGTCTAGCCATACAGTAAAATATACAACGTCGCATAATGGATATTATGTAAAGTCACAGGAGTATCGATGCCTGATCGAATAAGCAGTAAAGACAACCATTACGACAAGTTACGTGAGCTTATGCGTATCTTGCGCCGCGAATGCCCGTGGGATCGTGAACAAACCCTGCTCTCGCTGCGCCGCTATACGCTGGAAGAAGTACATGAGGTCATCGAAGCCATTGATAGCGCGGAGAACGGCGACTGGTTACCGCTCAAGTCAGAGCTTGGCGATCTGTTACTACAGGTTGTCTTTTACGCACGCATTGCAGAGGAAGCCGATGCATTCAACTTCGGAGATGTTATAGATACGCTGATCGACAGAATGATTTACCGGCACCCGCATGTGTTTGATCAGGCTAAGCCTCACGACCTCAACCGCCAATGGGATGAACTAAAGGATGCCGAGCATCGTGATCGCATCAGTCTGATGGACGGCATCCCCCCGCTGCCGGCATTGAAATACGCCCAGAAGCAGCAGCAACGTGCCGCCCGGGTAGGCTTCGACTGGCAAGAGGCCGCTGATGTGATGCTTAAAATGCGTGAGGAGATGGATGAGCTCGAAGTTGAAATAAACAGTAATGCCGGTATGGAGCGCCTGGAAGATGAGTTCGGTGATGTGCTGTTCACATTGGCAAACCTTGCCCGCAAACTCGATCTTGATGCCGAGCTCTGTCTGATGCGTACCAACCGCAAGTTTGCCCGCCGCTTTCGCGGCATGGAAGATGCAGCGGCAAGCCAGGCCATACCGATGGACCAGATGGATCTTGATGCACAGGAAACCCTGTATCAGGCGGTTAAGGCACAACAGGCCATGGAGAGCTCAAATGGATAATAATAATGCGGAACACAACGATGAGCTGCAAATCCAGTTACCACAGGAAGTGCAGCGTGGTGTTTATGCCAATCAGATGATGTTATCCCACACCCGCGAGGAGTTTGTACTGGATTTTATTCTGGCTACACCCCCTGTCGGACTGGTTAATGCCCGCGTACTGGTATCACCGTCACATGCCAGGCGCATTGTCACTGCACTGCAGGAAAATATCGGCCGTTATGAGGCTGTGCATGGCGCGATTGAACCGGCTAACGCCACAATTTTACCAGCCAGCAACAACCAGCCATTGATATGATGACGATAAAGCCTTTACCGCTCTGCAAGTTCTGTGATACTGAGCGCATATGAAATGGACCATCTCCAATCAGTTGACCATAGGCCGGGTGGTAATTATTCCGGTTTTTCTACTTGTTTTCTATCTGCCCGGCACCACCGGTCACTGGTTATCGGCTATCCTGTTTACACTTGCTGCGATCACCGACTGGCTGGACGGCTATCTGGCGCGTTCGCGCGGTGAGGTCACGCCATTCGGCCGTTTCCTTGATCCGGTTGCGGATAAACTGCTTGTCGCTGCTGCACTGGTACTGCTGGTATCGAGCGGTCAGGCACCGGCAGCGCTGGCGGTTATCATTATTGGCCGGGAGATCGCAATCGGTGCGCTGCGCGAGTGGCTGGCTCAACGGGCGACTGTTGTCCATGTATCGCAAATTGCAAAATGGAAAACAGCCATTCAGATGATCGCCATTGCCACCCTGCTGCTGCATGTGGATCTGGCCGGCGTATCGATGCATGAAGTCGGTCTGGTCCTGTTATGGATTGCCGCTGCGCTGACCTTGTGGTCCGGCTATGAATACCTGCGCGATGCATGGCCTGAGCTGATGGATCACTCCGAAGAGTGAAGCGCCAGAGTTGCTCAAAACGGCTTCATCTGTTCTGAAAACAGTGCGGTTTTCTGTTTGTTGAATCTTTTCATTGACGAAGCCGGGACGTTCGCTATTGTTCGCGGCGTCCAACAGGTCCCCATCGTCTAGTCGGCCTAGGACACCGCCCTTTCACGGCGGCAACACCGGTTCGAATCCGGTTGGGGACGCCAAATATAAACTATTAAATCAAGGAGTTGCAGAAATGCAGCTCCTTTTTTTTATGCCCGAAAGTGAAAAACAAGTGAGAACAAGAGCAGTCCTGGTTCCGGCCCCTTTACACCGCCCCCTCTTCGTTCCGTTAGTACCACTACTGATGGCAAAGAATGATCCGGAATATCTACCCGCGCATCACCCTGATTCAGTTGCATGGATGATAGAGCAGCAGGACAGAGCCCCCCCTGCCCCAGGCAGGCTCCCGGCATATGTCCTGAGACACTCAAGCGAGAACGTTGGGGCGATGTAAAAGCCTAGCTGCCAATGCGTTCGGTGTTAGTTATTCGTCACGGCGAATCTGCACAAGCATCGATCCCATTCCTTCAGCATACCACCATGCCGTTCACTGCAGCCATGGGCAGTGGCGTTGGCGCCTTGGCCCTAGCCACCAGATATTCGGTTTCAATCTCCTCGGCCGTAATCGTGGTCGCCCGCTTCTCGGTCCCTACCCTTATCCCCTCTGTCACCGTGATCGGTGCGGCATCACGTAGTCCTTTGGTGCCCTTCTTCATCGTGATGGCAGTCAGCCCTTTGCCCTTACCCAGCAGCGGAAACTCCTCTTTCCGGATCACAGCCATGCGTCCATAGGAGTCGATAAAGGCAAATGCGTCATGAACTGCTTCAATCTCCCTGATGCAGAGCAGTTTTGAGCTTGCCGGGAAGTTGATAAATGCTTTCCCTTTCTTGTTGGCTGATACCATATCACTGCCCAAAGCCCGGAATGCATGGGCGGCAGTGGTTGCCACCAGATACTCGGCATCGGGCCTGATCATGACCATGCGAGTCGGTGCTTCATTGATACTGAATATGAAATGTTTCGATACCGGCTCTCCATTACCACGACCGCCCGGCAGGTCTGCAGCAAGCATACTGAATGCTCGCCCCGTTCTGCCGATCAGAATAAGCTGATCGGTGGTATGGCCTGCAGCTGCGTCGAGCAGCTTATCGCTCTCCCGGAACCTGACAGCCGATACATCAATGCTGGAGCCGCGCATCCCCTTGAGCCAACCCTGTTTGGAGAGGATGGCGGTTACCGGCTCACGCGATACGATCTGCTCGCGGCTCATCGGCCTGGACTTTGGCGCATCCGGATCAACGATCGTCCTGCGCTCATCGCCGAATTTCTTCAGCGCATCCCTTAACTCACCGGTGATATGTTTCCAGCGGTGAGCATCGTCATCCAGTACCTGATGCAGCCCGGCCGCTTCTGCACTCAGGCGGTCGTGCTCTCCCTGCAGCTTCATCTGCTCGAGCTTGCGCAGCTGGGAGAGGCGAATAGCAAGAATGGCATCGGTCTGGATCTCAGTGAGTGAATATTTCTCCATGATGATGGGACGCGGCTCATCGTTATCCAGGATGATCTCGACAATGTCCCGGATATTCGGATATGCCAGCAGCAGGCCGTCGAGTATATGCAACCGGGCCATGATTTCGGCCAGCCGCACCCTTGCCCGGCTCATCACCAGCTCCTGCCTGTAATCGAGAAATGAGCGGATCATCTTGTCGAGCGGAAACAGGCTCGGCAAGCGGTAACGCTCGCCATTGGGCGTGTCATGCCACTTCTCCAGTGCATAGGTGGCGTACTGGATGGTGACTTGCAGATTGGTGGCCGAAAACAGATGCAGCATGATCTGATCGGGATCGAGATTCCTCGATTTGGGGAACAGGACGATGCGGATACCATCTTCCGCACTGGATTCATCGCGCAGATCATCAATCATCGGCAGCTGACGTGATTCGGCGATGGTTTTATCCGAAACACGCGCGCCCATCTCAATCAACAGCGGCGACTTCTCAATACCGTAAGGGATCTCCGTTACTACGATCTGCCACAACCCCTTGGGCAGATGCTCTACATGCCATTTGGAGCGCAGCAGCATTTTGCCGTAACCCTTGGCATACATCGCCTCGAGTTCTTCATGCGTATTGGCAATGATACCGCCGCCGGGAAAATCCGGGGCGGTGATATGCTTGCGCACATCGCGGAAATCGGTGGGCGACTCCATCACCCCGGTCCTGCCCCGTTTTTTCGCCAGTGCAATGCAGGCGCCGAGCAGCTCCGTCAGGTTATGTGATGGAATCTCCGTTTTAAAGCCAACCGCCGGATTACCGGTGGACGAGTTCATCATCACCAGCGGAAATGGCGCCGGCAATACCATCGGCTCCTTGTCCTGATCATCGTAGTTCGGCTGGTACATGGTAATGCCTTCTTTCAGATCACCCGAAAGAATAGCCTCGGCAATGGGGGTCATGCGTGCTTCGGTGTAACGCATGGCGGCTGCCGAATCACCATCAATGGAGCCGAAGTTACCCTGCCCGTCGATCAACGGGTAACGCATCACCCAGGGCTGCGCCATACGCACCATGGCGCCATAAACAGCTGAATCGCCGTGCGGATGGTATTTACCGATCACGTCACCGACCACACGCGCGGATTTTTTTGTTTTGGTGTTTGAGCGGAGCTTGAGCATCTCCATGGCATAGAGGATGCGCCGGTGTACCGGCTTCATGCCGTCCCGCACATCAGGAATCGCCCGATCGCCCACAACTTTAAGGCCGTAACTGCGATAGAGTTCGCGGAACACCGTTTCAAACGGCGCAATCGTATTTTGACCCGAGTCATAGGGTTTGAAACAGGCCGTCACATCCTCAACATCGTCTGTCACATCACATGGATCTTTGACGAACTCGGCGTCTTCAATCTCCTTGCCCATCAGCAGATCCCTGCGCTGACCGGCATCGTCCCCCATCAGTTTGGTCATCAGCGCATCCATGCGCCGGGCATCTTCCGGACTGACCTGGATCAGCACCCGATTCTCGTAATCCATACAGGTCTCTTTCAGCTCCGGCGGGTTCATTTCGCCAAGACCTTTGTAGCGGATATATTCGATCTTTTTGCCTTCGGCCAGGGCCATGGCTTTCAGGCCGTCGAGTTCATCCTCGCTCTGTGCATAGTGTTTCTGCTTGCCTATCGTTGCACCGTAGAGCGGTGGCTGCACGATATAGACGCGCCCGGCCTCCACCATCGGCCGCATCTGCCGCCAGAAGAAGGTGAACAGCAGCGTCTGGATATGCGAGCCGTCGATATCGGCATCGGTCATGACAACGATTTTTCCGTATCGGCGCTTTTCGATATCGCAATGCTCACCAATGCCTGTGCCGATGGCGGTAATCAGGTCCGCGACCGCTTCGCTGTTGCCGGCATCCTCCGACGTGACGCCCTCGCAGTTGAGGATTTTACCCTTCAGCGGAAAGATCGCCTGCAGGTCGCGGTCATTGGCCTGCTTGGCCGAACCACCCGCAGAATCACCCTCCACCAGATAGAGCTCTGTATGTTCAATATCGTTGCTGCGGCAATCGAGCAATTTACCGGGCAGCGGCGTGCGGCCGGTAAAGGTTTTACGGTCCACCTTCTTGGCTTTGCCACTTTCGGCCGCAGCACGGGCGGTGGCCCTGTCGATGATGAGTTTGACCCATGCGTCAGAGAGTTCCGCATCGCGGTTCAGCCAGAGGGTGGCCGAATCATGAATAACACCGCCGACAAACTTGCTTGCTTCAGCCGATGTAAGCTCCTGCTTGGTCTGCCCCTTGAATGAGATGTCCTGGATATAGACTGAAAGGCCCAGTTGCGAGTTCGCCATCACATCGGATGGCGCGATGCGGGTCGATCTGCCCAGGGCTTTTTTCAACTCGGGTCGCATGTCGATGTATTCGCGAACGGCCTTGATCAAACCGGCCTGGAAACCCTTTTCATGAGTGCCGCCCTGCGTGGTCGGGATGGTGTTGGCGTATGATCTGACGTAAGCAGGAATCGCTTCTTCAAAGGAGGCAAAGTGCCAGTGAACCTTTTCCATATCGCCGAGCTGGCCGGTAAACTCGAAGACGGGCGTGCCCTCCATCTGGGCAGTCATGAACTCGGACAAACCATTTTTGAAACAGAAACTCTCTTCCGCCAGACCAGGTGCTCTGAAGATCACTTCCAGTCCCGGGATCAGAATAGCTTTATCCATCGCCTGCTGGCGCACCTGCTGCACGCGGAACCTGGGTGATTCATAATATCTGGGATTGGGAGAGAAGCGTATCTTTGTGCCGTGTGTACGCGGACCGGCCACGCCGATCTGCTTGAGCTTCTCAACAGTGCGCCCGTTCTCAAAGCGCATGCTGAACTCGCCCCCATCGCGTTTGACGGTTGCCTCCAGCCATGAAGAGAGCGCGTTGGTCACCGTGATACCTACACCGTGCAGACCACCGGAGACCTTGTAGGCATCGTGATCGAATTTGCCACCTGCCTTGTCCTTGGTCAGAACCAGCTCGACTCCGGACATCCCCGCAGCATTGGCCTTGACCGGAATGCCCCGGCCGTTATCGGTAATGCTGATAACATTGTCAGACTCGAGTTCCACGATAATCCGGCTGCAAAAGCCGCCTATGGCTTCATCGCCACAGTTATCGAGTACCTCCTGTGCAATATGATGGCAGCCAAGCTCCTTGCTTGTGTCAGAGTACATATTGGGACGCAACTGGATATGGGCGATACCGTCCAGGTCCTTGATCGAGTCAATATCGTAGTCTGCACTCATAAGATGGCGTTCCTTTTTTTGTAGTTTTCTGCTTTTATCACCTGCCGGAAGATCGAACAAAACGCATGCATTGCAAAGAAAGAGCGGGAGCGTGAAACATGCATCGCTACGGCTGCACTAATGTACAACAAAAGCGTTCAATATTACAAAGAAATTTTATCGCATTCGAATAACATCCACCGCCAGCCTTTCACAAGGCCCGTCTCCATTTCCTTTTGCAAATCTGCGAAGAGTAAAAAAAAAGCCCCCGCATTCCTGCGAAGGGCTCTTTTGATTTTCTGATGATGAGCAGTTACCCGCCAATCAGGCCGGGCACGGCAGCCAATGCCTGCTTCAGCTTGTCCGGCTCGGTGCCGCCTGCCATGGCCAGATCAGGTTTACCGCCGCCCTTGCCGCCACAGATCATGGCCACTTCACGCACGATATTACCGGCATGATAGGTGTTCAACAGATCCTGAGTGACACCGGCAATCAACTGTACTTTCTCACCATTCTTCATGCCGAATACCAGCACACCCGATTTCATTTTGCCCTTGGCCTTGTCCATGAAATCGCGCATATCTTTCACGCCGCTTACTTCAACAGCCAACAGCTTCACGCCATTGACCTCTACCGCTTGCTTGATCAGGTCATCCAGCAATCCGGTCGCCTGTTTGCCGCGCAGTGAGTTGAGCTCTCTCTCCGTCTCTTTCAGCTTGCCCTGCAGTGCCAGCACAGCATCGGCTGTTTCAAAGGAGCGCACCTTCAGATGCCCTGCTGTCTCTTCGAGCACATTGATATCAGCAACCAGACTCTGGTATGCGGCTGATCCGGTTACCGCTTCGATACGACGCACACCTGCCGCAATACCCACTTCCGAAATGATGCGGAACGGACCGATATCACCGGTAGCGGAGACATGCGTGCCGCCGCACAACTCGGTGGAGAAACCGGCAGAGACAACACGGACTTCATCGCCGTACTTCTCTCCGAACAGGGCCATAGCACCCGATGCGACCGCTTCATCCTGTGACATCAGTTTTGTTTCAACCGGCTCATTGGCCCATATTGCGGCGTTTACTTCCGCCTCAATTGCCTTACGTTCTGCATCAGATACGGGCTGGAAGTGATTGAAATCAAATCGTAAACGCTGCTCATTTACAAGAGACCCTGCCTGCTTCACATGCTCGCCAAGCAGTTTGCGCAACACAGCATGCATCAGATGTGTGGCTGTATGATTGCGGCGAATGGCCGCACGCCGATCTTCATTAACGGCGAAGTGGACGACGCTGCCGCTGACAAATGAGCCTTTTACAACTTTGCCTGTATGCACAAACAGATCCGACAGCATCTTCTTCGTATCGCTCACGGCAAACAGCGCATCACCCATGCTTATCAGGCCGGTATCTCCAGCCTGACCACCGGACTCGGCATAAAACGGAGTCTGGTTGGCAACCAGCCACCCCTCTTCACCGGCATTGAGTGTATCAACCGAGGCGCCGTCACAAATCAGGCCGGTAATCACCCCTTCCGAGCTCAGTGTGTCGTAACCCAGAAATTCGGTTGGACCATGCTGCTCACGTAATTCAAACACGGCCTTGGGCAGCGCCGACTCACCACTACCGCCCCAGGCAGCACGCGCCCGTGTCCGCTGCTCCTGCATACAGGTCTCAAATCCGGCCATATCCAGATTAACATTGGTACCTTTGAGAATATCGGCTGTCAGATCGGTAGGAAAACCGAATGTATCATAGAGTGCAAACAGGGTTTCGCCCGGAATCGTGCCGCCCTGCCCTGCCTTGGCAGCCGCCTGTTCGACCAGTTTCAAACCCTTGTCCAGAGTCTTGATAAAGCGCTCTTCCTCAATACGGATCACCTGTTCGATGTTGGCCTGGCTCTCTTTAAGCTCGCCAAAGTGATCGCCCATCTCCGCCACCAGTGCATCAACCAGCTTGTAGATGAATGCTTCATGCATGCCGAGTAGTCGCCCGTGCCGGCAGGCACGGCGCAGAATACGACGCAGCACAAAACCGCGCCCCTCATTGCTGGGCAATACACCGTCAGCCAGCAGGAAGGAGACAGAGCGCAGGTGATCGGCAAGCACACGCAAGGAGACGTCGGATACCGGATCATCACCCATGCGCACGCCGGTCACTTTACCTGCGACATCAATCAGCTTGACGAACAGGTCGATATCATAGTTATTATGCACATTCTGCATGACAGCTGCGACACGCTCCAGCCCCATGCCCGTATCAACACTCGGACGAGGCAGCGGCGTAAGCGTGCCATCCTCATCGCGATCATACTGCATGAAGACCAGATTCCAGATTTCTATATAACGGTCGCCATCTTCTTCAGGGGTACCCGGAGGTCCGCCCCACACTTCCTCACCGTGATCATAGAAAATTTCCGAACAGGGACCGCATGGACCGGTATCACCCATGGACCAAAAGTTATCCTTGGCCCCGATGCGGGCGATTCTATCGGCAGGAACACCGATCTCTTTCAGCCATATATCATAGGCTTCATCATCATCTTCAAAGACGGTGACAAACAGCAGCGCCGGATCGAGATTCAATTCAACGGTGAGAAAATCCCATGCATAGCGAATGGCATCATGTTTAAAGTAATCACCAAAAGAGAAGTTGCCGAGCATTTCAAAGAAGGTGTGATGGCGAGCTGTATGGCCGACATTTTCCAGATCATTATGCTTGCCACCGGCACGCACACACTTCTGACTGCTCACCGCCTTCATGTAAGGGCGGGATTCATTGCCGAGAAAAACATGCTTGAATTGCACCATGCCTGCATTGGTAAACATCAATGTCGGATCACCATGCGGGACCAGCGAACTGGACTCGACAATGGTATGATCCTTTCCGGCAAAATAATCGAGAAACTTTTTACGAATTTCCGATGTTCTCATGTTTCCCTCTTTCCGATCAATCATCAAATTGATCACACTTTTCATTCATTACGTGCACAATGGTACCCGCGTCAAAGCCCTTGTTGTGCAAAAAACGGGCCTGGCGTTGCCAGAAATGCTCATCTGCATGACGCAGGCCCTGCGGGTCGCGTCTGTTGATCAACTGCCGGCAACAGCTGGCGGCATCAAATTCAGCTTCTGCCTCATCCAGAGCCACCTGCAATGCTGATTCATCGACACCTTTCAAACGTGCCTTGATTGCCGCAATACGGGGGGTCTCCCCTTTTCTCATGCGGCTACGCAAAAACAGTTCGGCAAAGCGGCTTTCACTGAGATAACCATCTGCCACCAACCTTGCCAGCACCGCTTTAATCACTTCAGCGCTGTGTGCCTTTCCTGCCAGCTTTGCAGTCAGCTCGGCGGCGCAATATTCACGCATCGCCAGAAAACGAACGGCGGCATTGTATGCCGCCAGCTCATCCTTATTCAGTCTCAACATCCTTGCTACCGGTCAGGCCCAGCTGCTCACGTACGCCTGCCTCGATCTCCGCCAGCATATCCGGATGCTCTTTCAGGTAGGTCATTGCATTATCCCGGCCCTGACCGATGCGTTCACTGCCGCATGCATACCAGGCGCCACTCTTGTTCACCAATCCGTACTGCACACCCATATCCAGCACTTCGCCGGCATGGGAGACACCCTCTCCATACATGATCGAGAACTGCGCCTGTTTAAATGGCGGCGCCACCTTGTTTTTAACCACTTTCACGCGGGTATCGTTACCCAGAATTTCATCACCCTTCTTGATTGAGCCGATACGGCGCACATCCAGACGTACCGAGGCGTAGAATTTGAGCGCATTACCACCGGTAGTGGTTTCCGGATTGCCGAACATGACACCGATTTTCATGCGAATCTGGTTAATAAAGATAATAATTGTATTGGAGCGGGAAATTGACCCGGTCAGCTTGCGCAGTGCCTGGCTCATCAAACGGGCCTGCAAGCCCATATGTGAATCGCCCATATCGCCTTCAAGCTCGGCTTTCGGCGTCAATGCCGCCACCGAATCGACAACGATAATATCGACGGCACCCGAGCGGGTCAGCATATCGACAATTTCCAGCGCCTGCTCACCTGAATCGGGCTGTGAAACCAGCAGATTGTCCACGTCCACACCCAGCCTCTCGGCATAGGTCGGATCCAGTGCATGCTCGGCATCCACAAAGGCTGCCTGTCCGCCCAGCTTCTGTGCTTCGGCGATAGCATGCAGCGCCATCGTGGTTTTACCGGATGATTCCGGACCGTAGATCTCGATCACACGGCCGCGCGGATAACCACCGACGCCGAGTGCCGCATCCAGGGCCAGCGAGCCGCTCGGCACCACTTCCACAGGTACGCGGGCATGATCACCCAGCCGCATTACAGTTCCCTTACCGAACTGGCGTTCAATCTGGCTCAGTGCTGTGTCCAGAGCTTTGGATTTGTCTGACATATTATCCCCTTACTCGGTACTGCGTTCGCGCACCCCGGCATTCAAATCTTTCCAGCTGACGATACTGCGCTCCGTCCGCATGCAACATGGACTGGAACAGGCACAGGTGATCAGCCTGCCAAGAGAGTTCCGGCACCGGCGGCAGCGCCTGCAAATCCAGCATTGCAGGCAGATGGCCGTTCGCCCGCGCCAGTGTGATATGGGCGCGAAATGGATCTTCTCTGGCAGTACGATTGCGAACGGTAACATGACCTGCCCGCCTGCAACAACGGGCAAGATGCTTTAATGCCGGGTCGGCGGATGACGGCTGCACACCTGCCCAAAAAACGCGGGGGCGACTGGCCTGTGGATAGATGCCGCAGCCATCCAAACAGAGCTGCAGCGGCGGTGATGCATCGGCACAAACGGCAAGCATTTCGGCCAGATCATCCGCATCATGAGCGCTGACATCGCCGTAAAAAGCCAGTGTTATATGCCATCGGTGCGGCTTGATCGGCCGCCATTGATCGGGATCCAGGTGGTAACGAGCCTGCAACCACCACAGACATATTTCATCTGTTATTGCTTCGGGCAGTTCCAGCGCGGTAAACAATCGCATGCAGCCAATGATAACGATCTTCAGCAGCGTTCACTACACTAAACACTATAGTGCGGTAGCCGTAATGGTGCTGGCTATGGTTCTGCTTAACTCCACGACATCCAGAGGTTTATTCAGCATTATCTGCCCTTCCGGCATCAACTCACAGGTCAGATCATGATCGCGATCATATCCGGTGACAAAAATAATAGCGGCCTTGCCATTGAGCGCCCAGATGCGTTCTGCTGCCGCAACACCGCCGAGCACAGGCATCACCACATCCATGATCACCAGCGCGATGGTTTCTCCGTGCTCGCGATAGAGCCGCACTGCCTCCATACCATTGGTTGCCACCATAACGCGATAGCCCAACGCAATTAACAGCGCGCCATTGCTTTCAAGCAGGTCCTTGTTGTCATCAACCAGCAGTAACATCTCGCCCTGTCCGTTGACCGGCTGCACCTGCTGTTTGACAGTACTATCCACCTTCTCGGATAGCGGAAAATAGAGTGAAAAACATGTACCTTCGCCTACCCTGCTTTTCACATCAATAAAGCCGTGATGGGTCTGCATGGCACCGTATATCATGGCCAGTCCCAATCCCGTGCCCTTGCCCACTTGCTTGGTGGTATAGAACGGCTCGAATATATGAGACAGTACGTTTGCCGGAATTCCGCTACCATTATCGACAACCGAGAGTACAGCCATAGGGGTGTTGTTTTGCCTTGGCATGCGTTTCTACAAAAGCCGCATCCGGCTCAAATTTACGCAGTGTCACGCGAATAACCGGCTTCGAGGTTCCTGCCAACGCATCGCGGGCATTATTCATCAAATTCATCAGCATCTGCTGAATCTGGGTGGCATTGCCGTTGATAAATAGCTTGCTGGCGCAGAAGTCCTGTTCACAGTGGATATGCTCGGCAATCGACACATTCGCCAGCTTGTAGGCTTCATTAAGAAAGATGCGCAGATCAAATCGCATCAATGCAACTGAATCCTTGCGGGCAAAGGTTAACAGTTGCCGGATCATATCTGCTGCATGCATGATCAGATCCCCGATCTTGGCCAGTCGCTGTTGCGCCTGTTCAGACGTCACCTCCCGCTGCACCAGGTAGAGGTTTGCGGTAATACCGGAAAGCATGTTATTGAAATCGTGCGCAATACCACCTACCAGCGTGCCAACAGCCTCCATCCGTTGTGCGTGCTCGAATTTCTCTTCGCTCTGATGCATATGAACCAGCGCCTGCTCTTTTTCCAGGACCTCTTTAGCCAGACTGCTATTGGAGGCCTGCAGCTCACCGGTGCGCTGCGATATCTGCTGCTCCAGTCCTGCATTGACCTCTTGCAACGCCTGCTGACTGTCCGCCAGCTGCCTGTTCAGCTCTTGCAGCTGAACCATCTGCTTCTCAATGCGCAGCTGAAGTACACAGGCAAGCAAGGTGAAGAACAGATACATCGCCGGAGCAATCAGCAGCACACTCCCTTCATAAGGCAGTGTAATGAAGCCGTTCAGGGCCATGGTGAAACAGATCACCTGCAACAAGGCATACAGGCCGATCCAGCGCCAGCCGCTACGCACCCCCATTATCAGAAAAGCCAGAAACGGGAAACAGAGTGACCAGTAGATACCCATATTGCCGATACCGCCTACCCATGTCAGAGAGCCGAATACGATAAACGAGTTAATCATCAGCATCTCGTGCGCATAAAACAGCTGCTGCCGTTTATAGCCCATACGCCAGTACAGACTTAACACCAACGCCACGGATGAGAGAATAATAGCCAGCTGCTCAAACCCGTAGAGCATGTTTACCAGTGTAAAAACAAGGGCCACAGGAATACAGATAGCCATCAGCTGAAGGATAGACTCCCTGTCCGCCTGCAGACTGACATCCGGCTGGCTGTAGCCATTGATCAGGCGCTTGATCACACTTTACTCACGGCTGTTCACCACAGGTGTGATCTCCTGCTCCAGCTCACCACTGCGCAGACGGGAGAGATACTCCTTCAGCGCCGCGGCCACCTTTCCCTGCAACAGGTAGAGCGCCAAAAAGTTCGGAAAGGCCATACCCAGTAGTAGCAGGTCAGAAAAATCGAGTATGTTGCCGGCGCTGACCAGCGAGGCGAGCACGATAAACATCAGAAACATGATACGATAGACCATCGAAAAGCGCTCGCCGAACACATAGGTCCAGCAGCGCTCACCGTAATAGGACCATGAAATCATTGTGGAGTAGGCAAACAACACAACCGAGACAGAGAGGATGATCGGAAACCAGGAGATCACCGAACCGAAGGCAACAGCGGTTAGCGCCGCACCCTTGCTGGCCTCAACCAGTGCGTGCTGCTCCGGCGCGTTGTAAACCCCGGTCAGCACGATCACCAGCGCCGTCATGGTACAGATGATCACGGTATCGATGAACGGCTCGTACAGGGCGACAAATCCCTGGCGGACAGGATAGCGCACGGATGCTGCAGAATGGGCGATCGCGGCAGAACCGATACCCGCCTCACTGGAAAATGCCGCGCGTTTAAAGCCCTGCACAATGACACCGACCACGCCGCCGGCAACCGCAGTGGGGGCAAATGCCCCGGTGATGATCAAATTTACTGCCGCAGGGACATCTGCGGCATGCGATATAATGATCCACAGGCACGCCGAGAGGTAAATAAACACCATGGTCGGTACAATGGCCTCGGCAGCATGGGCGATGCGTTTGATACCGCCGATAATCACCAGACCGACAGCGCCGGCCATAAATACGCCGAACACCCACGGGTAGATGGTGAAAAACGGCAACTCATTCTGCACGGCACCGAGTGCCTGCGACACCTGAAAAGCATTGCCACCACCAAAAGAGGCACCGACGCAGAGTACGGCGAAGAGGATAGCCAGTATCCGGCCTGTGCCCGCCATGCCTTGTTCGGCAAAACCTTTCGACAGGTACTCCATGGCACCGCCCATAATGCGGCCATCGCTGCGGAACTCACGATACATCTGAGCCAGTGTTACTTCGGTGAACTTGGATGTCATGCCGAAAAAACCGGCCACAATCATCCAGAATGTTGCCCCGGGTCCACCGATACTGACGGCAATAGCGACACCGGCGATATTGCCCAGACCAACCGTGGCCGATAGTGCGGTGGTGAGTGCCTGAAACGGACTCACCTCACCTTTGTCGTCCGGTGACTGATATTTACCACGAATAATCTGGAAGGCGTGGCCCATCATGCGCACATTGATGAAGCCGAAACGGAACGTCAGGTAGACTGCACCAATGACCAGCCAGGCAACGATAAACGGGACTTCAGATGCACCCGGCATAACATCATAGAACAGCACACTGCCCAGATAACCGTTGAGGATACCGAAAAAAGCATCGACGCCCGGTGCCGATTCAGCCTCTGCGGAGGCCAGTTGTGCCGGCAGCAGTAGCAACAGCAGGATGATCGGCTTGAGTAATGGTTTCATGATTCCCCCGTCAGCGTTAACCCTGCCGTAAAACAGGATCATTCGCCACGCCTCAACTCATTCTGTTCACCTGTCTGATTAACGCATCTGGTGATAATTATGTTGCCCTCTTTCCACATCAGTTACCGGAGATGCAGCGGGGGCGAATGCCAGAATAATAAGTGCAACGACCCCTAATATGCCAATTGCTATTCTATCCTGAATAATTCATAAACCTTTCAGGCGACCGATTAATATTGTTCACAAAATGGTTTAGTCTTATGCAATCGCCGTTATTTCGGCTCTGTT
>PFXI01000080.1:0-1303 GCA_002791575.1 Zetaproteobacteria bacterium CG_4_9_14_3_um_filter_54_145
AAGATATTCTGGCGCATGCCTATGCCAAGTGTCGCTCCAATAAAGGGGCGCCGGGCGTAGACCGGCAGGATTTCGCGGACGTCGAGGCGTACGGGCGAGCGCGGTGGCTTGGTGAACTGGCGCTTGCGCTTAGAGAGGAGACTTATCAACCGGCTCCTATCAGACGAGTGTTTATCCCCAAGTCCAATGGCAAGCTAAGGCCACTGGGCATTTCAACCCTGCGTGATCGGGTCTGCATGACAGCAGCGATGCTGGTGCTGGAACCGATCTTCGAAGCCGACCTTCCATCCGAGTTATACGCCTACCGTTCGGGCCGCAATGCCCAACAGGCTGTGACGGAGGTGGAAGAAGTGCTGTTCAACGGTCATCCGGACGTCGTTGACGCTGATCTGTCGGACTACTTCGGGAGCATTCCCCATGCCGAACTGCTGAAGTCAGTGGCACGCCGTATTGTTGATCGGCGTGTGTTACATCTGATCAAGCTATGGCTGGAATGTGCTGTTGAAGTTAGCGATAAGAGAGGGCGGAAGACACGTACTACGGAGGCCAAAAAACAGCCGGTGTGGCATTCCTCAGGGTTCTCCCATTTCACCACTTCTGGCCAATCTGTACATGCGCCGGTTCGTGTTGGCATGGAAGAAGCTCGGGCTGGAGCGAAGCCTTGGCAGTCGGATCGTGACCTATGCAGATGATCTGGTGATCTTGTGCAGGCGAGGCAAGGCCGATGAGGCCATGCTGAGAATGGTGAGATCATGGGCAAGCTGAAGCTCACGGTTAACGAGGAGAAAACGCGAATCTGTAAGGTGCCTGAAGGTGAGTTCGATTTTCTGGGTTATACGTTTGGGCGGATGTATTCGGCGCGCACGGGTCAATCTCGTATTGGCTACCGGCCGTCGAAGAAGAGCATTCAGCGCATGGTTAGCAGTATCCATGAGCTGACCGAACAAGCGACAACCTGGCAAGAGGCCACAGAGCTGGTGAGGACGATCAACCGTAAGCTGAGCGGATGGGCGAACTACTTTCGAGTGGGAACCGTCAACAAAGCTTATCGGGCAATCAATTCCTACACTGCTGTGCGGCTGCGCCGGTGGTTGTGCATCAAACACAAGATCAGAAGCAGCAGATATGGAGCTTATCCGGCCTCATACCTCTACGAGAAGTTAAATCTCGTTCGTCTGTCTTGAATGGGGCACGACGTGCCGTGGGCGAAGGCGTGATGTTTTGTCCGAGAGCCGGATGCGGGAGATCCGCAAGTCCGGTTCGATGAGGAGGGTGTGGAAACGGAAGTGATGGTACGGCTATT
>PFXI01000080.1:1309-32923 GCA_002791575.1 Zetaproteobacteria bacterium CG_4_9_14_3_um_filter_54_145
TGGACCTTAGACCACCGCGCCACATCCTTACTCTACCGGAATAAGTCGGTGAGCAACCCGCTGATCCATGAGCCTGCTATCAACTCCTAGGCTCAGGCGAGTTGGCCAGGCTGGGGTATCGGCGTCGATGCAGTAAAAATACGCTTAACTACACCGTACCCAAATAATCGGTTTAGTCGGTCAGTATTCTCATCTCTGCAATATTGAAATGGCGATCACTAGCGAACAACTTTCCCCGCGGGTGAGCATCTGACAGATTCACGGTTGTGTTGCGCTTACAGGAAAAAAGTGGCCCCACTTATGCTCGGATCTCAAATGATGAATCATCTGGGGATCCGTTATGCGCATTCGAGCTAAAGTATCGTTATTGATTGTACTCTCCACCGTGGCCATGGTGGTTATGTTGGTCGGTATATCCCTGATCTCGTTTCGTTTTACATCGCTGGACAATGAAAAGGAGCACGGGGCTCTGGCATCGGAGCTGGCCCGCAATGAGCTGCTGATCAGTTTTCTTGCCGGCGACTACGATCATGAAAAGCTGGAAAAACATATCAGTACGCATATCCCCGATCTTTATGGAATCCGTATTGTGCGCGCTCAGGCAACAGCCGATCAGTTTGGTGCGGGCAAGCATGAGCCGAACGATGCGGAGAGGGCGGCCCTGAAAACAGGCACGTCAACAGATCGTCTTATCGAGACAGACGGAGGTGTGAAGTATCAGTACATCACCCCATACTATGCCGAGAAGGCATGTATTCAGTGTCATAGTGTGAATGAGGGCACGCTGCTCGGACTGGTCAATATTGAACTGGATCTTACCCAGCAGCGGGCCGATGCGATGACTACGACCTATGTGCTTATCGCTGCATTTCTGATTTTTGCAGCCATGCTCGGCTATATCCTGCGCCAGCTCTTGAATCCGATTGTTGCCACGGCCACGGCCATGCGTGATGTGGTTGCGCATGCCAAGGAGGGCAAATTCAGCGAGCGTATGGATGAAGGCCGCAATGATGAACTGGGCCAGGTTGCTACCCAGACCAACCACCTGATGGAGACGCTGGAGCAGAGCTTTGGTACGATTATCAGGGAAGTGGAGTCGATGGAGACGCATAATGTTGGCGGAGCCGATGAAAACCTGCTGATCCGCACAGTGAATTCGGTAAAAACCATGGTGGCCGCCGTGCGTTTCAAGCAAACGATTGAGGAAGATCGAAACCTGAATGATGTGTATGAGCGTATCTTTCATGCACTGGCCGATCATTTCCAGGTGAAACGCTTTTCGCTCTACGAAGTGAATCACGATAAACAGTTGATGAAGATGATCTATGCGCATGGGCTTACCGAGGGCGTTGAACTGTGGTGTGAACCCGAAATAACCGTGGATGCTTCAGCCTGCCGCGCCTGCAGAACGGCTCACGATGTGAGCTCGGGTGATGACGAGGTCATCTGCACATCATTTGCCGGTAACCGGGTGTGTGCCAAAGCGGGTATTCATCTGAATCACTTCTGCACGCCGCTGATGCAGGGGGGACGCATCGGCGTGGTACTGCAGGTCATTTTTGAAAATGATGAGATAGAAGAGATACAGAAGAAGCTGCCTTATATCCGCACCTATTTCAGCGAAGCCTCCCCGGTGATCGAATCCAAGCGGCTGATGGAAATGTTGCATGCCTCCACATTAAAGGATCCGATGACCGATCTGTATAATCGCCGCTTTCTGGATCAGTTCAAGCCGCGCCTGATCGCTGCGGCCGAGCGCAGTAAAAAGCAGACGGCCCTGCTGATGTGCGATGTGGATCACTTCAAGGATACCAATGATACCTACGGGCATAAAGTTGGTGACACGGTATTGATTGCTACAGCCAATATTCTCGATAAGGCTGTACGGCCATCCGATTATGTGATCCGTTACGGTGGTGAAGAGTTTCTGGTGATCATTACCGATGCGGATGAGAAGAAAACGATGGAGATTGCCGAGCGCATTCGTTACAAGCTGGAAGAGCATGTGTTCACCAGCGATGGTGTTAACTTTTCCAAAACGCTCTCAATCGGTGTAGCTATCTTTCCGGGTGACTCGGATGCATTCGATGCCTGTGTCCATCTGGCCGATACAGCACTCTATGTTGCCAAGGACAGCGGGCGAAATCAGGTGATCCGCTATCTGGATGGTATGATCAAGGATGAAACGGCAGGCACCTGAACAGGAGTGGTTTAGCTGCTGCTGAGTAGCTTTGAGGCCTATCGGCATCTGCGGGCGTTTAGTGTGGCGGCGGCTACTCGTTGTTGTCGAATCTGGTCATCTCCTGCCCGGCAGGAATGCGCCCGAGATTGATGCCGATAGATTCGGCACAGCGGATCAGTTGCGAATCCATCGGGACATGGCGGACAACACCTGCCAGCTCTTTTAGCGGAACCAGTGTGATGTCCGGCGTGTTCAGACTAACCATGTTGCCGAATTTCCCCTCTGCAGCAGCTTGGACAGCATGGCTGCCGAGCCGAGTTCCGAGGATGCGGTCAAAAGCGGTGGGGGAGCCACCGCGCTGGATGTGCCCGAGTACTGTGCAGCGCACCTCAAGATCGATCTGTTTTCTGATTTCAGTAGCCAGGTGGAAACCGACGCCTCCGAGTTGTGGAACCCCCTGTAACCGGGTCGATGCCGCCTCCTGCACAATGACATCACCGCCGATCGCTTTGGCCCCTTCAGCAATAACAATGATGCTGAACGGGCTACCATTTCTTGCCCGCTGCCGGATGCAGTGGACCACACTTTCGATATCATACGGTATCTCCGGAATCAGGATGATGTGTGCGCCCCCTGAAATGCCGGCCTCCATGGCTATCCACCCGGCACTGCGCCCCATCACCTCAAGGATCATGACCCGCTGATGGCTTTCACCTGTGGTGTAGAGTCGATCCAGCGCATCGCATGCAACCTGAACTGCTGTCTGAAAACCGAAGGTATAGTCGGTTTTGTCCAGATCATTATCGATGGTTTTGGGAATGCCGATGACCGGAATCCCCAACTCGAACAGGCGATAACCGATCTCCAGTGTACCTTCGCCACCGACGATAAACAGGCAATCCAGACCCAGTTTACGGACGGTGTCGACCGCCCTGTCAGCATAGTTATGGATACTGATCGAGTGGTCAGGACTCATCTCGCGCCACTCAAACGGATTGCCCTTGTTCGTCGTGCCGAGCATGGTACCGCCAAGTGTCAGGATGTTGCGTGTGTTGTGAACTGTCAGCTCGGTTGTGCGGTTGAAGACCAACCCATCAAAGCCTTTCTCGATACCGATTACCGTGGCCCCATGACCAAAAACAGCAGCGCGTGTTACCGCACGAATCACGGCATTGAGTCCCGAACAGTCACCACCACCGGTTAATATGCCTACGCGTTTGATACTCACAGCTGCCTCCTGATTACTGGAACAATGAAGTCACAGTTTGCCTGCATGTTTCTCTTTCACGTTTTTGACAAATCATAGAATGAAATCGTTTTGTTTGCATGGCCGTTATGATTCCCGGCGATCAATTAGCCGCCGTATCACTGCCCGTCACCAGCATTCACAGGACTCCCTGATTTCAGGAGCCGCACATCAGTTTCTCGGCGCGAGCCAGATCAGCCGGGGTATCGACGCCGATACAGTGGAAATCACCGACAGTAACTGCAATAGCATATCCGTGATGCAATACGCGCAGTTGCTCGAGTTGCTCGATCTGTTCCGCCTCACACGGCGAGAGTGTGGGGTAGATCAGCAGGAACTCTTTGCGGTAGGCATATAGCCCGACATGCTGCAGCGCATTGGAGGATCCTGAGCGGGGAAAGGGTATAGAGGCGCGGCTGAAATACATGGCGCGCCCCCTGGCATTGGTAACCAGCTTGACGACATTGGCGTCATAGAGATCGTCCGGATTGCGTAGCGGATGCGCCAGTGTAGCCATCGGCAGGTAGGCATCCTCATTGAACGGCTGCACCACAGCGCGGATCGCCGCCGGATCAATCAGCGGCTCATCGCCCTGTACATTGATGACGACATCGCAATCCATAGCGCGTACCGCTTCAGCCAGCCGGTCGCTGCCGCTGGCATGTTCGGGCGCGGTCATGCAGACCATGACGCCGGTTGTTCTGGCTACCTCGGCAATGCGCTCATCATCGGTAGCAACAAATACCGGCCCGAGATCGGCCGCCTGTGCTTTTTCAATGACATGGATAATCATCGGTCTGCCAGCAAGCAGCGCCAGCGGTTTGCCGGGGAAACGGGTGGAGCCCATACGGGCGGGGATACCGATAGCGATCTTCATAGCCAACCTAGTGTGCCTGGATCTCGGCCCAGTTGGCCGTTGCCGTACCCAGTTTGCCGACCACTACACCTGCCGCGTGATTGGCCAGTGTTGCCGCTGTCAGCGCATCATCGCCGCGCGCCAGACAGGTGGTGAAGGCTGCGATAACGGTATCACCGGCGCCGGTGACATCAAAGACATCGCGGGCAGCGGTCGGGATATGGTGATGCGCTATGCCGTCAAACAGGGTCATGCCCTTTTCCGAGCGGGTGATCAGTACATATTGCAGCTCAAGCCGCTCATGCAGCACCTTTGCGATGGCCTCTACATGGTCATCGTCATTACGCACGGCCATGCCGGCCATGGCGGCAGCTTCCATCAGATTCGGTGTGATCAGAGTAGCACCGCGGTAGGCGTCGGTGTGTTCCGGTTTCGGATCGACAGCGATAATGCCGCCCTTTAATCGACTGATCAGGACGCGGATAAAATCCGGGGTCAGTACACCCTTGCCATAGTCAGAAAGGATGGTGGCGGAGGCATTTTCCTGCAACGCATCCAGGCTGGTAAGCAGGGCCTGATGCGTTGTTGCTTGAGCGGGCGTAGTCCATTCGCGGTCGTAGCGCACGACCTGCTGATGGCGTGCGATAATACGCGTTTTGATAGCGGTCGGCCTGTCATTGGTTTTCGTGATCACACCGCGGTCATCGGAATCCAGCTCGGCTAGGCGCTGATGTACCCAGCGGCCCGGCTCATCATCGCCGACCAGTCCGAACATGGCGGAAGGGGTATCCAGAGCGTGCAGGTTACGCACAACATTGGCCGATCCGCCCAGCCTGCGATCAATGCGCTCGACCGATACAACCGGCACCGGTGCTTCAGGCGAGATGCGCGTGACATCGCCCCAGATAAATTCATCTACAATGATGTCGCCAATGACCAGAATCATATGTTTTTAACCCTCATTGTTAAGGTTTCCAGTACAGATATGTTTCGTTTCCCTGAAGACGCCAATGCTTAATTAATTCACCTAGCTTCGGGTCTTCCACCTCACTCAATATGTATACCTGACGCTCTTTACCATCATACCAGTGAACAAACTGATCAGGCGGAGTGCGGACATTAATGTAGGCACCAATACTCAGCCCAGTGGAGACGTCGTTCATTGTACGTAGATTTTTCCCATCTGTGAACTGCATAATATCCTCAACTACTGCCCGAATGTCACGCTCTGGTCTCCAATCCTTGATATAGGGGAGAACCGCAAAACTGTAGGGTATTTTCATGAGGATAACGATGATGATGACCTTGGATACCAGGGCTAACTGCTTGAGATTCAATTGCAGAGTCAGTCCTGTAATGACCAGTGCCAGCAGACCGTAGAACGGTATCAGATAACGGGCAGTACCTGCGGCAGATAGCCAGAAAGGAAGTAGACAGAGCAGCAGGATATAGAGAATGGTCACGAGATCCCGGTGCAATACATAGCGTTGCTTTTCCTTAAAATATAGCCAGATCAGGATCAGGGTTACAGGAAATGCACGGCCAAGGAATAGCAGCGGGTAACTAATCCAGTGGTTAAGATAACTTAGTAGACTGTAGCCAAGAAAATTGCGCATCGCATCGCCAATGGCAACGCTGGTATTGGCGCCACCAGCAAGAATAAGATTTTGATAAATCCACGGTAATGTGAAGCTGGCAAGCACGGGCAGAATATAAAATAAATTGAATAGAAGATTCCAACGCTGATAGCGCCAGATCAGAACCAGCCCTGCGGATAGATACATAACATAGCAGCTGATATTTTTAGTCAGGAATGCCAGTGAAATTAGTACCAGGGAAATCAGCAGCCACTTGACCTGTTTCTCTTCAATTGCAATCCAGAGACTGGATATGGCGGCAAAAATAAAGAAGCCAAATGTCGCATCGGCATATCCCAGCCATCCGTACCAGAAAAAAACTTCACCCATGGTGAGGTAGATCAGGGCGCCAAGCCAGGGTACATTACGCTGTTCCGGGAATAATTTTCGGGCCATGAAGTAGACGACAGCAGCCGACCCCAGTGTGGCAGAAACTGATACAATGCGGGTGGCAATTTCAAGGTGTGACCAGCCGATCACTTGAGCTACGCAGATAATCATCCAGTTATACAATGGTGTCTTGGGCCATGCCAAACCAAAAACAGATTGATGCCACCAGTGTTCATCTACGAATATTTCATAGGCGCCCAATGCATAGTAACTCTCTTCAGCTACATATTGCATAACCGGAAGTGGAAGAAACATGGCTACAGCGGCAAGTAGCGTGAGTATTTTTAAAGATTTAATAGTCATAGTGATTTTGTCATGCAGGGCATTGGATGGGTGATCAATGGCGCTGATATTGAGAAACTATTTGAGTGATATGATCCCTTCATCCTGTTTTGCAGCTCATAATCAAATAGGTGTAGGGAACACGTAATAGATCGTGTCGTGGTGTGCTGGAAGTGAAAGGGAAGTTATTTTTAGCCAGCTTTTGATAGCCGCTCTCATTTCTAACATTTTGACCGCGATCATGCTCAATCAGCCAACGGGCGATAGCTGACTGTTTTGGCGTGAAACAGGGATCTACTGTAATCACAGTGCCGTTCTGGTCCAGCGCCTGATAGGCTAAATCGAACAACGTTGTTGCTTCATGTTCATCCAGATGGTGCAATACACCAAAGGCAAGAACCACGTCAAATTTACCCAAATGATCAAGATGAGCACTGTTTACCAGATCGGCGAAAAATTCACCTCTGTGTCCGAAACGTCTCTTGGCCTGATCAATATATTCACTGGATGCATCGAAACCGACGTAATGAACATCATCAGGCAGGAACTCGAGAATTTCAGCTGTTCCACAGCCAATATCAAGAACTCTTAACCCTTCGCGTTTGGGAAAATATTCAGTAGTGAGAATTTTCCGGGCTTTTCTGACACCGAGAAAGTTCTGCGTGAAATTGTACATGGCCGGATGCGAGAGGATGCTGCGGATGCCGCTGGTGATCTGTGCCATTACATAACTCCGGAGTGACGGATCTCAAAAATCATCGGTGTTGACAGGCTTGCCGGAATATTGCGAATCAATTGCCTGAAAGGTGTTTTGACCGCCAGATTGGCAACTGCGGAGATTATACCTTGATGCCGCTTCTGGAAAACAGGGTCTTCGTGAACCCGTTTGAATGCTTTGTACAACAGACTTTTTTCGAAGTCACATGTGAGGTTTTGGGTGCGGCAGAAATGTTTAATCTGCCTGCAAGTGATAAAATTCAGCGAGTCCCATATTTCAGTGTCGGCATCATCAGGAAGAAACAGACGTGCGCTCAGTGTACGAAAATGGCGGAATACAGGGATACCATAATGTGGTTCATAAGGTACCGTGTAATTGGGGCATGCATGCACCATCTTTCCATCTTTAGATAATACAGAAGCCATGGCGCTGATTGCAGATGCCCAGTCAGGAATATGTTCCATGACGTTGTTGCTGAAGATCAGGTCAAAACTTCCGTGTTCATTTACAGTCAACTCCTGAGCCGGAGCGGTAAGTACCTCAAGACTTATGTTGGAGAAGTGCTCTCGAATGGCGTCTTTGGTCTGGTCAAAAAGACCGTAGCCGCCAAGCGCTGGTTCCAGAGCAATTACTGGATATCCCTGTTGTTTCAGAAACAGACTTAACAGGCAGAGGCCGGCGCCAACTTCCAGAATGCGCTCGGCTGCTTCAAGCCTGTTGGCTACAAGATCAAGTGAAACAAGACTCTCGTTGGCATAGGTGTCCAGCAGTGCCGAAATTTTACTGGCAGGTTGACTGGTGGTGGAGGCGACCTGCAGAGCAATAGCATCAAATGGAATCTGATCCAGAAATTCAAGCAGTTTGGGTTTTAATGTCAGGTTGTCTGGGCTCATGGATGCATTAGAAGGATAGACCTTTGCCATTTAAAGGATGCAGGGAATCTACCATGATGAAGGTCTCGAATTCAATGAGAGGCGCCCGAGTATGGTTTTAGACAACATCAAGTTGCTTTCTTTTCCAGGTTAATGCACCGACTGTATATTGAGGTTTGCCATTGAGTTTCAGGTAAGTTCGGCCAAGGTACTCTCCGATCATGCCGATGCAGAGTGTTTGCACACCGCCAATAAACAGAATCGTCGCGATCAGTGATGCCCACCCGGCCGCCATTTCAGGATGTATCATTTTCTGGATAAAAATGATGCCTATCATGATGATACTGAACAACGAGATACCAAAGCCCATAAAAGAGGCGAAACGCAGAGGAGAAACCGAAAAGCTGGTTGCCATTTTCATCCACAGGGAAATGGAACTGAACAGATTGTAGTTCCCTTCACCCTCAAAACGTACCTGATGTTGGATATCAATAGCTGTAATTGAGCGGGTGACATCCAGAATAAGGCCATCTACATAGGCGTATGGGCCATCGTATTTAATCACCTCCATGACCACTTCTTTTTGCATCGCTTTAAATGATGAGAGGTATAAACCTTTGGGTTTGCCCAGGAATTTTGATGATGCCCAATCGTTAAACTGGCTGCCCAGTTTCTTCCAGGACGGGTGTTTACGATTAATGTAGCGGGTATAGCAAACATCAAAGCCACCAGAGATGGCTGCGACCATATCACTTATTGCCTCAGGAGGATGCTGCATATCATCATCCATGATAACCACAATGTCGCCTGATATATGGTTTAGTCCGGCCATTGTTGCATTATGTTGGCCAAAATTCCGGCGAAGAGAAATACCTTTTATGAACTGATACTTATCAGCCATGCTGCAGATTACTGCCCAGCTGTTATCAGGGCTACAGTCATTAACCAACAACAGTTCAAATTGATCGGACATATTGCTATTGATCATCGCAGCATGGATCTTCTCAACCAGGGTGGGTAAAATGTTTTCACTTCGATACACTGGAATCACAATAGAAACCCGAATATTCGATGAAGCCACGTCCGCCATTAATATATATCCTTGCTCAAATGTAAGTATTCAGCAGACATCATAAAGGTAGGCTTCTTACCGTCAAGCAAGCAACAGTCGCTGAGCTTCACCGGAAGAACGTACCTGCCTGTGTGTGATTTCACAGAGCAGCATTCGCATCTGTTTTGCTCACTGCTTTATTTTTCTCCGATGATCTTCCTGACCGCTGAGGAGATGGGTGTACACGTGGAATATGTGTACATTCATGACGGTAGTATGGTTTTCTGAGGTCATGACAGAAAAAATGTAGAGGCGAAGTAACTCACTCCGTTCAGCCATGGGTTCTTACCTCGCTTCGCATGCAAGTAGCAATATATTAGCTGGCAACTGCTGCTGCAATGCGTCCAAAAGTAATAGTTGAAAGGAAGACAGGTACACGAGCAGGTCTTGATGCCGTTGCAATATGCTATAGAGGTCGTATCACCGCTTAAGGGAAAAGTGCGACATGGTGCTTGCCATTCTCCTCGATAAATACCTCAGGCCCGTAGTCAGTGACAATACGCCTAATATCAATATCCACGAGCAGCCGTCATGGGGATGGGCTCTCCGAAGATTTTCATTCGAGTTCATAGGCCCTAGTGTTGCAGGATGAGGATACCTGAGGTGATATTGCAACATGATACTTGATCGCTATATGTTGCGCTTGTGGTTGGGCCCATTTATGGGAGGGCTGTTTTTGGTGCTGGCCGTCATGTTGCTCGGGCGGGCATTGAAGTTACTGGGTACGGTTTCTGAGAGTGCCGAGGCATGGGCGTTGATTGCCGAGTTACTGGTATTGACGATGCCCTATTTTTTATTGCTGACCGTACCGATGGCTTTTTTCCTGTCACTGCAGAATACGATAGCCGGCCTGCAACAGAGCAGTGAGATGGATGCGTTGCGGGCATCGGGTTTATCCTACAGGCGTATGTTCCGCGTATTTTTTGTGGTGGCTGCAGTCCTGTGGATGGGATTGAGTTACACTTCGATGGTGTTGCTGCCGCAAGGACAGTTGGGATTTAATAATATACTGGTCAAAATATACGCTATGAAAGGGGGGGGTATCAGCTTTGCCCCACAGCGATTTACACACGGCCTGGACGGTCTTACCGTCTATGTGGATGGCGCAGATGATGATGGTACCTATCACGGGCTGGTTCTTGAAGATCATCGTGACGGCGTATCGGTGGTTTATACGGCCAAGTCAGCGCGCTTTGATATGGGTGGCGAATACCTGTTACTGAAGTTGCATGACGGGGTGCGTCTGGAGGGTGAGGGAGATGATCAGCGCATGCTCGCCTTCGACCGTTATCAGGTCAGCATTCCGCTGCCGGGTGGCAGCAGAAAAGCGCTGCAATCGGGTGACCATGTGACGATGATGACCGTGCATGAGCTATGGCAGGCCATGCAGAGCTCTGAGGATGGGGCAACCATTGCCGAATGGCATCGCCGGCTACTGCTGCCGACAACGGTGCTGATCCTGTTTTTCTTTGCCCTGCCCTTATCGCTGACGCAGAAGCGATCCGGTAAGGCAGGTTCGATGGTCGCAGGCATCGCCCTGCTGGTTGTCGTATATAATGTGCAGTTGCTGTTGCATCGTCAGGTCAGTCAGGGCGAGTTCCCAGCGTGGTCGATGTGGCTGGGACAGGCCATGCTGCTGTCGGCCGGTCTCTATCTGTCGAAAAGGGCCGAGTCTGATCGTATGCCCAAGCTGTTTTCCTATGTCGGGGAATGGATCTATCTGCTGCATCAGGCTGTGATGAACGGGTTAAGCCGGCGCTGGAAGGCGGATGAAACGTAATGATCAGTCGGTGGCGGGTGTAAGCTGGCGGTAGCAGCGCACCTGTTCTTCGGCAACCGCGCGCCAGCTGCGAATTTCCGGCTCTCGCTGGCTCTTTAGCAGGGTCATACAGGCGGCGGTCCAGCTATCGATTCCGGCACTCATCGGCAAGACTGCTTCAGCTTCCAGTTCAGGGGCGATGCCGCAGGCATCTGATACCAGCACAGGTACTGCTGCGGCACGTGCTTCGGCTATCACCATGCCATATGGCTCCTGGCGCGCCGGATGCAGTAGCAGATCGAAGCCGGCATAGAGCGGTGTGCTGTCTGTTTCACCCAGCAGTTGATAGCCGTCATTCCAGCCGGTAAACAGGTGCTCGATATCTGCCGGCTTCGGGCCGGCAACAACAAATTGCAGGTTCGGTCGCTTCTCGCGCAGTTTTTTTACTATGGCAACAGCCAGATCCAGCCCTTTACGTTGCCACTCCTTGCCGACAAAACCGATGATGCCGCCATCCATATCCGGTGTGTGCGCCGCCCGCACGGGAATCTTGCCGACGCCGGGCGCTATCGGGGCAGTCATGCGGGAGCCGATACAGGGGTAATAGTGGTTCAGTGCACTGCCGATCATGGATGAATTGGGAATGACGGCCTCTACCTGTCTGCCGCACACTTCACGATGCTCCAGCCACAGATTGGCATAGATGCGCGGCGAGCAGCGTTTCCACAGGGGTTTGTCACGTACCGATGCAAATGGCGGGCCGTGGAAGGTGGTTGCATGATGAACGGCTGTACGCTCATGGCTATGGATAATGCGGGTGCTCTCCGGATGGGCGGCAACCCACTGTGAAACCCTGTGCGAGAAACGCAGGTGGGCCAGCCAGCGCGGTTTGGGGCGAAGGCTGCCCAGTTCAATACAGGTCACGCCGGAGGGCGGCAGATCGGCGTGAATCGCTTCACACAGTACACTGACCTTATGTCCCATCTCCGCCATTTCGCGGGCCAACTCCCAGACATAACGCTCCATGCCGCCAACCGGGCCAAATCGGCGTACAATATAGAGCAGATTAAGTGGCTTATTCACGACCTGGCGGCTCATCCCAGCGCTGCTTGCGCTCGCACAACTTGGCGTAGCGGTAGAAAACACCTTCCAGATTACTGAACGCGATAACAAAACCGGCCCAACCATCCAACAGCCCCAGCTTCAGAATATAGATGCGGAAAAAAGACCACAGGCCGCGCAGCACTGCTTTTCCCATGCTGGCGCTCACCCCACGGGTTTCGAGGCGGTCGACGCCAAGCGTGGAGTAGCGATTCGCCTTGTCCAGTGCCTGCGCCATGTTTTTAAACGGGAACTGCCAGATCGGTGTTTGCATATGGCCAATGCTGCCGTGCACATGATAGCGCTCATGTACCTGATCCGCCTGCTCGAAGCTCAGCGCGCCCTTGCGGAACAGCTGCGGCTGGCGGTAGTCCGGATACCAGCCACAGTGTTTGATCCAGCGGCCCATAAACCAGTTTTTGCGCGGCACATACCACGCATCGGCACTGGTCTGATCGGTTATAATGCGGCGGATCTCCTCTGCGGCTTGTGGTGTGCAACGCTCATCGGCATCGACACTGAAGATCCACTCATGGGTACAGGCGGCAATTGCATCATTACGCAGTTTGCCGAAACCTTCGAAATCCAGTTGCACGACGCGTGCCCCCAGGGATGCGGCGATTTCAGCTGTCTGGTCGCTGCTATGGGAGTCGGCGACGATGACCTCATCGGCCCACAGTACACTTTTTACCGCATCGGCGATCTTGTCCGCCTCATTGTAGGTGATGATATAGACCGATATTTCAGCCATCGCTTGTTTGTCCCCCGTTAGCAACCGTATCTGGCTGTTGCAGTTGTCTGAGTCCGCAAACGGCTTCAATGCGCCGCTCATTCAGGCAGGCCTGCAGCATGGTGTCATTTTCATCCAACCGGTGACGGGAAAACTCGTCGTGCCAGAGGTGCAGTACAGGCGTGCCGCGCAGGTTGCAGCGGCGAAAACCGGCATGCAACAGGCGGGCGGTCAGATCGGAGTCCTCGCGTCCCCAGCCTTCAAACGATTCGTCAAAACCGTTGATGCGTAGCAGGGCAGCTGTCGGACATGACAGGTGGCAGCCGCGGATGCCATCCAACTGCTCACCCGGAGATGACAGTGTCGATGGCAGCAGCAGTGGCAGCAGGCGATTGATATGCCCGCGCGCACGTTGATTCAGCCACCAGATAAACGGGTGACCGGTGATAAAACAGGACTCCCGGCACAGTGCAGTGGTTCTGCGCTCAGAGAGCAGTACGCGGCTGCCGCTGATAAAGCAGTCATCGCGGGCAAAGCGGCGATGGGCGGCGATCAGGCCCGGCAGGGGAATGCAGTCGCCATCGGTGAGCAGGGTATAGGGCTCGCTGATGCGCTGGATTACCTGATTATGAATGCGGGCCTTGCGAAAACCGTCATCCGCTTGCCAGACATGCTGCAGTGGCACAGGAAAGTCAGTCTGCATGTGCGTGATCAGTGCACGGGTTTCATCGCTTGATCCGTCATCGGCGATATAGACGCTGAAATTCAGATCAGTTTGCTGCCGGTATCCCTCCAGCGTCAGGCACAGAAAGTCAGGAGCATTATAGGTTGAAATAACAACAGCAATGCTGGCCGGCATATTCAACGGCTTAACGCTCCTTGATCAGGCCATTATCCGGCAGCGCGTAAATCAGTGTAAAGCCAACCCAGTTGTATAACTGGTAGCCTGCTTCTTCGAGGTAGCGATGCATCGGCTGCTCCAGGATGGCATGAATATCTTTAAGGTGGCTTTCGGTCAGCAGGATTTTCGGTTTGTAGCGGTTCATATCCAGTGAACGGATGACAGCGAAATCATGCCCTTCGGCATCGATGGTCAGCAGATCGACTGTTTCACCGGCAAACGGGGAGGCATCAATAATCTCTGTCAGTGTGCGGGTCTCCAGCTCCTGCTTGCTGTATACAGGTGTATCTGTATTGGCGGCTACCTCGGGATCGATGGTGGAGCCCAGCCCGTAACGGCTGTAGTTATAGACGGTAACAACCTCTTTCTTATCCGATACCGGCGCATGTACATTGCAGTCATTCGGCCGGGCCAGATCGAAGCAGCGAACCTTGATGGCATCCATGTCGATATTGATGCCGTGCCAGCCGCGCTTGTGCAGAAAGCATGTGTTGGAAAATTTACTCGGATGGTAGCAGCCGACATCAACGTAGAGACCCTGCTTTACATGCTTGTCCAGCCAGTCGTTAAGCACGACATCCTCTCCGAACTGGGAGTGATGGCGGCGGGAGTGACGGGTCAGATAGGTTTTGCGAAAGATATAGGCTTTATCAAACAATGCGCTCAGACTCATAGTTGTTTTCCATTTTTCGCAGGGATAGGTGTGGCGGTGTTGTTTGCGATGACCGGCGCGGTATGCGAATAGGCCGTCAGGTGGGCAAAAATGCGCCCGAACTTGATTTTGGCCATCATCTGGATCGGAATATGGCGTGCGTCATCGGTCATCCACAGTGTCATCTCACCGCGGTTGGTGAAGATGCCGGCTGTCTTCAATTTAGGTGTAACCAGCAGACAGCTTACTTTTTCACCCCAGGGGGTGAGCAGTGTCTCCCGCTTGTTCTGGATGTTGACCTCGATCTCGTAGCGTTCGCGGGAATCGAAGATGGGAATCTTGTAAGTTTCTCCGGCCTTTAGCTCTAGCTGGCGTACGGCAAGAAAGGCATCAATGACGCTGAGATGACCGGCCGGCACATCAAAATATTCACTGATCTGATGCTGGGTATGTGAAACCCGATTCTCTTTCCAGAGAAATTCCGTTCTTTTTTGCGCCGTATACTTACGCTCATGCAGGTTGGCATCAAACAGAGTGCTCTGCATATGGCCATTGACACACACGCCTTCAGCGGTGATGTAGTCACGAACCTTTTTGAACAGATCGAGTGCTTTATTGGTGCGGGCAAATGTTTTTGCCTGCCAGCCCTCTGCAGTTGCCGTGATATCCATTGTGGCGGAGCCGGCATTGATAAATTCCCAGCCGACATCAAAACTCATATGCTCGCCGACATAGGGTATGCAGTCGGGGTTACTTTTCTCGGCTAGCGCCATGACCGGAAGCATCATGGCAATCAGTGCGGCCAGAGCGATCCGGCAAGCCTGCTTTACCATGTGCCGTGCAGCAGTCCGAGTCCGATCATGCCGGCTGCACCTGCGGCAAGTCCCATCACATGGTTCCATTCACGATGTTTTTTTACCATCTCCCAGCTGAATTCACCGCTGAATATATCAGGGCTCCAGCGCGGCAGGATGGCAAAACGGGTGGCCATGAAATCACGATAGGTATCGCCGAACAGGGCGATCAGGTTCTGCTCTTCGTTCTTCCATGTTGGCATATAGATGATGAGAAATGATACCGTGACAATAATAAATGCAGCCAGGCTGTCAGCGGCAAGGCAGAAGCCGGTGGCGATGATGAAGTGGCCCAGATAGAGCGGATGGCGGCACATGGCGTACGGGCCGCTGCTGGTGACTTCAGCCGACTTGTGGATATAGCCGGAGGCCCAGATACGCAGGGACTCTCCCAGTGTGATTACGGCCAGGCCAATCGCCCAGCTCTGCATGGTGGGGTGTGCGAGCAGCAGGATGGCAGCCCCCATCAGGATGCTGGCCGGAATACGGGCGCGCAGTAGTGCCTTGTGCAGGCGTTGGGTGGATGTCAGTTCAGAGTTCATGTAATACCTTTACAATGGCATCGGGTCGAATGCGATCCATGCAGATGAATTGATCGCATGTGCGCTTGAAACATGGGCCGCAGTCCGGATTCGATTCGACATGCCAGTGTTTGTCTCCTATGGGCGCTGAGCGCCAAGATGCAGATGGCCCCCAGAATGTAACTGTGGGCGTATCCAGTGCGGCAGCCAGATGCAGCAGGCCGGTGTCAGCGCCGACTACAGCGCGTGCGCCGGTGAGTAACGCGCACAATGATGACATACTCAGGCGTTCGGGCAAGGCGAAGCCACCGCACGCTGCTGCCAAAGATTGCGCCTGCATGCGTTCGGCATCATTTCCCCAACTGAAAACAGCTGTGGCGGCGACCTCAGGCAACGACCTGGCAATGTTGAGCCAGGTTGCCGTCGGCAGCTGTTTTGTGGCCCAACCGCCAGCCGTATGCAGAATAACATAGCCGCGTTGCGACAGCCCGAGTTCTGCCAGCAGGTCTGCATTGGCAGAGCAGTGCGTCTGCTGCAGATCGATATGCGGCGGCTTGTAGGGTATAGGCAGGCTGGCGTCCTGATGACAGGCTTCGGCGACAACATGCCGATATTGCTGAACAACATGTCTCTCTTCTGCGTGAAATGGTACAGGGGTAGTAAGCAGGGCGCTGATCTTTTCGCGCAGCTCCCGCTTGTCTATGCCATATACCGGCGAGCCACAGGCTCGGGCCAGCATGGATGATTTGATCAGTCCCTGCAGGTCAATCACCGCATCAAACCTGATCGCGCGGAGGCGACGGATAACCTGCCACGCCGACTGCAGCGGATTCCTCCCTTTCAGGGCAACGCGGTGAATCTGTACACGGGCCGGGAATATCTCGCTGACAAAAGCATACCGCTCGTCAACCAGCCAGTGGACCTCGCTGACATCCGGATTGATCAGCAGATCATCCAGTGCAGGCAGGCAGTGGATGATATCACCGAAAGCTGAGAGTCGAACGACCAGTACCTTCATGCGGCGAGCAAGTCGAGGCAGGCATCACTGAGCATCTGCGGAGTGATATTGGTCATGCACGGATGGCCTGCGACATGGCATTCGCGCTGCAGGCAGGGGCTGCAGGCAGCCGGCTGGAACAGGATACGGACGTGCTCGCCACTGGGTGATGTGCGTGCAGGGTCGGTTGCCCCGAATGGCGCAACGGTGGGGATGCCGAGTCCCGCAGCTACATGCATCAGGCCGGAGTCATTGCATAACATCAGTTGAGAGGCGGCGATCAGCTCCAGTGCCTGCGCAAGCGTTGTCTCTCCTGCGGCATTCCAGTGCGCTGTATGCAGACCGGCAAGAATACGTTCACCTGTGATTTTATCTTCCGGCATGCCGAGAATAAGAGGTTGCCAGCCGGCTTTCGCGAGCGTGTGACATACGCTGGCAAAACCTGCTTCAGGGTAACACTTTGCGGCGCCGAACTGGGCGCCGGGGGCGAGGGCGATGACCCGTTGCGGGTCAAGACCATGTGCCAGCATAGCCTCTCTCCCGTTATCAATAGCGCCTGCGGGGGCTGTCAGCCGGACATGGCGCTCAGTCACCTCCATGCCCAGAGAGGTGGGAATATCGAGGTAAAAGTCGCGGTGATGCTGGTACCTGAGGCTGAGCCTGTGCTTCAGGGCAGTAGAGAGCAGCAGGCGGCGCCACTGGCCACGGTAACCTGTAATGTGGCGGTTGCCAGCCATTCGACACTGCCATGCAGCCCTGAACGAGTTGGGAAACAGGAAGGCGGCATCTGCCTTGACGATACTATCTGCATAAGCTGCTTGCGGCAGGTTGAGCCAAGGCAGCAGCTCTTGCAACCAACCGCGCCCGCAAACAGAAATGCGCACGGACGGCTGGTGCGCGCGATAGTGATCGGTGATTGCGCGCATGGCCGGCTGCGCCATCACGGCATCGCCAATCCAGTTCGGCGGCATCAGCAGGATATGATTAACAGCGCTCATCGGGGGCCTCATTGATCTCTATAGCCTCATCATTGATGCTTTCCTGACGCAGGGCGCAGACAAAAATGCGCTCAACGCGCCTGAGCAGCGGAAACCAGGCAAGAGAGGTTCTGCGGGTCATCTCCTGAACGATGTTGAAGTGGCGGGAGAGCGTACGGTGAATCCCTGTCAGTGAATAGTAATATGGGTGGGTTTTATGACACAGCGCCGGCGCACAACATTCAGCATAATAGTGCAGGCGGGCCTCAAGCCCGCTATGTGTGGTCATGATCAGGATAAGGCGCCCGTTCGGTTTTAGCAGGCGTTCCATCTCATGCATGATCAACTCCGGGTTCATGGAGCAGGAGATGGCATGGGAGCAGATGATCAGATCATAGCTGGCAGAGGGCCGATCGATACGTTCTGCGCCGCTGGTCAGGTATTTACCGTCTGGTAATTTTCCGGGAAACATGCGCCTGAAGTCATCCAGCAGGGGATCCAGGTATGTTTTGTTTTTTTGCGGCAGCTTCTGACTGACACAGACCGGTCCGCAGCCAATTTCCAGTATCGAGGCTGTATTCGGATATTCACGGGCAAAGCGCAGCAATAGCGGCAACAGATCGCGCTCGGCTCTTTCCCGCTCCCGCTGAAGGTTTTTCCGGCCCCATTTTTCCAATGCCTGTTTCTGCGCTGCTTGCCAGCGGAAACGGGATACGGCGCTGTGTTTACTCATCTGGCTGCTGTCTCTTGCTCATCAAGATAGAGCCAGCGGCGGTGGATCCACAGCCATAATTCCGGTCGGGCATGGATGAGCGGTGCAAAGCTGTCGCAGATCAGCTGCATCTGGTTTGATTCATTGCTGTCTTTTATATCGATATCAATGGGCCAGAATTTAAGTTGAAAAGAGAAGCTGCGGCCAATGCGCTGTAATGCGATGCCCATAATCGGGGTATGATACTTGTTATGGATGGTGGCTGGCAGCGTGGTGGTGTTGGCCAGATGACCGAGAAAGGGGACAGGGAGGCCGCTGGAGAGGTGCTGGTCGATCATCAGGCCGATACAGCTGTTCTCCTTGATGGCTCTTGGTAGCCAGCGTAGCCCTTTGTTGCGTGCCTGCAGCGTTGCACCGAAACGTCCGCGGGCCTGAACGATAAAATGGTCAATGGGCTGTTGCCGTATGGAGCGGTAAACACTGTTGGCCTTGTACCCCAGCATCGAGATGCTGAGGGCGCCAAGTTCCCAGTTGCTGTGATGGCAGGCAGCCAGAATGACGCCCTTTTTTTGGGAGAGCGCCTGCTTCAGCAGCTCCTCGCCCGAAATTTCAATACGTGAAAGCAGGAACTCTCTGGAGCGCAGAAATACATGTGGTAATTCAAGCGAGGTGCGTCCCAGCTCTGCACAGGCTTCGCGAGCAGTGCGGGTGCGCCAGTCAGCGGATTTTTCAGGATAGACCCGCAGCAGATTTTTCAAGGCAATCTTGCGGTGACGCCGATCCATATAATAGTAGACGCGGCCAAGCCCTGCGCCCAGTGCACCGACAACCCTGACCGGTATAAAGCGGATCAGGTAAAAAAGCAGCTTCACCAAAAACAGCAGCATGGGAGGCAGACTCAGTCGGCGAGCGCTGTTGCCTCATCGATCAACATCACCGGAATGTCATCGCGTATAGGGTATGCAAGGTGGCATGCATCGCATTCAAGGGCTGTCTTCTGCGCATTGTAGTGCACCTCACCCTTGCATTTCGGGCAGGCAAGAATTTCCATTAAAGCTTGATCCAACATAAATAACTCCGTTGAGCTGATAGCCGTCACCCATCAGGGAGATGAGCGGGCTATGATAACGCAAATGCGGCCTGAGAACAGGCCGCATCGGAAGCAGTGCGCAAGGCGACTTTAGTCGTCGTTGAGTATGCCGAACAGGGAGAGTATATGCTGGAAGAGCAGGAATACATCCAGATAGAGTGTCAGGGCTGCAGCAATGTATTCATTATTCGGATAATCACGCAAAATATTTGATGTGTCATACAGGATAAATGCAGAGAACAGCAGCACGCCGACACCTGAAAGCGTCATTTGCAGCATTGGTGATTCAAAGAAGAAATAGTTGGACAGGCCGAGCACGATCATAGCCACCAGACCGGTCCAGACAAAGCCTTTGAGGAATGAAAAGTCGCGTCTTGAAATAAAGGTATAACCAGTGAGTGCAACAAATGTAACGGCTGTTGTCATGAATGCCTGCGTGACCAGCATCGGGGATTTTGCAGCAACCATGCCAACCAGTGGAGCGATGGCCATGCCGGTGATGCCGCCAAAGGCGACCAGAGCTGCAAAATTGATGCCCGGGGTATGGCGCACTGCCTGCACGGCGAAAATGCCGCCAATCATGATGAACAACATCATGAACGGATGCTCATACGGGAAGCTCATGCCCATGGAAAGGTAGGCTCCGATGCTGCCGGCGGCAATGCACAGCGCCAGCATGCCGTAAGTTTTACCCAGAAATCCGATGCGGGCATCGGCCAGTTGGGTTGATTGCATGGTTGTTGTATTCATGAACTCTCCTTGGAAAAGATGATAAGGTGCTGCGTAGTGAAGATAGGGTCAAGTGTTACCGGTGAAGTGTTAACAACGGGTTAACGGATGTGCTGGTCGTGATGGATTACTTCCACATCGATAATGTCAGATCGTTGCTGTCCGGAGATCTGCTGGATAGGCAGAAATTTGTTGATGATCAGCTGCCGTAGTGGTGGCACCAGCAGCAGAAAGCCGATTGTGTCGGTGATCAGACCGGGTAAGAAGAGCATCAGGCCGGCCAGAGCCAGAAGCAGGCCGTGAAACCCATGGTCGGCCGGTATTTCACCGCGAGCCATGGACTTCTGAGCATCAAGCAGCGTGCTCATGCCCTGCCAGCGAATGATCAGGCCACCGAGTGCAGCGGTGAACAGGCAGAGGGCAATGGTGGCAAACCCACCAATGCCGCTGCCGACTTCGATCAACAGATACAGCTCCAGCAGTGGTACCGTGATAAATAGTAGAAAGAATATTCTTAGCATGGGCTATGTATAGGGGGAGAGAGGCGTTAATTCAAGGGTTGGCGGTATATGGCAAGGCAGGATGACGGATTACAGCTGTGCGATCCGGGGGTTGTAAGAGGGTTATTGCTGGTATAGCGGATAGGCGCTCAAATCCTTACCCGTTGTGGCATTGGGCAAGCTGGATGCAGAAAATGAGCCGCTCAACGGGATGATGTGATAACCATCCGCCGCATCCGGGTCGAGAGCAATAATATCGCTGCTGCCGGCGGTAATGCCGCCTATAACGATGGTTTGATTGCCGGCATCTGTATTGACAGCGATCTGGACACCCGCTGTCAGGGTTCTGATCTCAAACAGTGCGCTGCTGCCATCGGCGAGGGTGACGTTTTTGCTGATCAGGCCGTTGGCCTGTTTGTCCGAAGGGGCAATGGAAACATATTCATGATTCTCATCGTAAAACTGATTTTCGAATAGAAGAAGGTGATAAACATCGGAAACAGCCTGAGTATTTTTGGCGCGAACCTGATAGCCGTGCATTAATGGAATAGCGATGGCGGCTAATATGCCGATGATGACCATGACAGTCATGATCTCGATAATGGAAAATCCCTGCTGCCTGTCGGTCATTGTCGTGTTCCTTTTTTTTGCCGGCCGTTGTCCGGATCTGTAAAGGACATTAGCAACTTAGTTGCCATAAATGGCTGGATCAAGTTTTGTTAACTACTGCCGTTGCCAAAATAATAACGATCGGGTGCTTTGCCACTACAGGCATCCTGATATGCTTGTTCGTTATGTTCCCAGGGAAAGTGCTGGGCTTCGATAAGTCGGCCAACGCTACACGCCTCCTGTAATTTTCCGCTGCTGGTCAGTGTGTAAAACAGTATCTGATAACTGGTTGCAATCGGCAAATCATGTGTGGCGGCTCTTAGCGGTGGGGTCACCCACTGCAGTAGTCCGCGGTGGCTGCCTGTGGTAGCCACATTGTAGGCTATCCAGATTGAGGGCAGGGCCCCGACTCGTGGGATGTTGGCAAAGCTTGCCAGCCTCTTGGCGCTCTCGGCATTGTTGATGTCAAAGTTGTAAAGTGCTCTCTCGGCAGTAAACCACTGCATCACGGTGGGGCTGGCCCATATCAGGAAGGTGGCTATGGTGATGGCCATCGCGCCGATTGCCGGCCCTCTGGCGGAAACTCTCCAACAATTGCGCCGCAATGCCGGAGCCATGGCGATACCGGCGAAGAGGGCGGTCAGAAGTAGTGGTAGCGGCCGGGTGAATGTGATGTTGACCTGCGACTGGAGAATAAAGGAGAGGGCCGCCAGTGCGAAGCAGAGACGGATGCTGTGGGGTTGTTTGAACAGTCGGAATGTTACCTGCAATAGCCGCCCTATGCCCCAGAGTAGCGGCAAAAGTACAATAAGGCCGCCTTCAGCCATCAGGTGTAGAAACAGGTTATGGGCACTGAGATAGTTGCTTGCCAGGTAATGCGACAGGCCGAAGTGGTTTAATAGTTTGCTGGCAGCCGGCGCGGCAAGCCATGACTGGGGTGCATATTGTCCCCAGCCAGAGCCGGTCAGTGGTGCCTGCATAAATATGGAGATAGCAGTTGCCCAGATGATTAGGCGCGCCTCCATTGTCGCGCCAGCAGTGCTGGCGAGCATTGCAATGCCATTTGGTTCGGCAAGAGCGGGTTCACTGAGCTGCAGGATTAGTGCCCCTGTCATCAGGCCCAATAGCCAGGGTAAGATGAAACAGCGCATCATTTCTCTGGTGTTGGGCTTAAGCGCAAACAGCAGGCATCCGACGCAGAGTAGATATGCCAGCCATTCGCCTCTGGATAGCGTATCAAACAGCATGGCGGTAAAAAATGCTGTGGCAATGAAGTAGCCTGTATGCTTCTCTTTCCATGCCAGCCAGTGGGAGAAAAGTAGTGCGAACCCGATCAGTCCAGCAAATATATTACCCTGGTTGAAGGGGCCGGCCAGCTTGAGGGCCGGTGCCAATGCCAAGGTGACAGGGCCCATGAGCAGTGGCTGCCCGTGTGTGCCGCCTAACCAGACGAATAGTCCGACGAGGGACCATAATGCGGCAGCCAGCAGGTACAGCTGAAGCAACCGTTTTAGCTCGCAGGTAGAAACAGAGCCCCCGAACACAAACAGTAACACCGCTGTTGCATAGAGTATGGCTTGCAGTTGCCAGTTCGTGGTCGAGATCAGTTGTCCACTACTATAGAGCCAGAGTTGGGTGGCTATCAGTAATAGCGATATAACCAGCAATGTTTTGGGCAGTGGGATGGGGCGCTTCTGCTCAACCAGCAGGGCCAGGCAGAGTAGCATGCTGGCGGTGCACGCCAGCAGCAGGTTGACGTCGTGTGGAAAAAAACCGGGATAGGCGAAGGGGGTAAGCAACAATAGCAGGAATGTTGCGGATGTGACCGGGATGAAACTAGTCCAGAGGCTGCTGCAAACCTTACTCATGGAGGTCATGGATAGGCGGACCAGCTTGCCAGATCATCCGCACCGGTTGCTGGCGGCACGTTCGCCTCGCTGAATATGCCAGAAAATGTTTTTTTACGGAAGGCGGCAGAGACGGCATCGTAATCAATAGCAACAATGTTGGAGCTGGATTTGTGCCGGGCACCGACAGTGACCGTCTGTCCGTTGGCATCTACCACAGCGGCAACGCCAATGTCGGGAGAAAGCCCTCTGACAGAGAAGTTGACAGTGACGCCATCGATGGTGACATTTTTGTTGATGGTGCCGCTAGCGTTGATATCGGCTGTGGCAATGGCCACGAATTGCCTGTGTTCATCATAAAAGCTATTTTCAAACAGGAACAGCAGTCGTGCATTCTCGATAGCTGCTGCATTGTAGGCATTCAGACGCAGACTGCTGAATGAGCCGATGGCAATGGCTGCAAGTATACCGAGTATGGCGACGACGATCATCATCTCGATCAGCGTAAACCCCCGCTCATCCTGCTTCATGGCTGTGTCTCCCTTTTCTTTGCCAGCTGCAGGCGTGCGATGCGGGCGTTGATGACATCACGGTATTCGGCCGGAAGGGATGCCCTTAGGTAGAATAAAAAACGGATGCTGCTTTCGGAGCCTTCAGATGCCTGTAGGAATTGTGAGGCCAGGCCGACTGCCAGCGGCGGGGCATTCGGCCGTTTGATTGCCTCGCTCATCAACTCCGAAGCGCGCTTGTCATCATGCAGAAAGTCGTGTGCGAGGAAGCCTGCCATGAATGGCATCTCCCAGTCCCATGTGCGGGCATTGGCGCCTTTGCTTAGCAACTCGACGGCTGCAGATGTGCCCCGCTCATGAAAGGCCATCAAGCCGGTAGTGAGTCGGTAAACATCCCAGAACCAGGGATCCAGTTGCTGTGCGGCAGTCAGTCGTGCATGCAGTTTGTGCCACAGCGCATTGTGATCGCGCGATTGTGTTCGTATCACATCATAGATCGAGAAAACTGCGAGCAGATTGAAGTCGGCTGCCGCTCCAGCAAATGGTCCGGCCAACACTTTTTGTGCAGCAGGAGGCAAACCCTCTGTAAATAAGTGGGGGCGATCTGTTGTTTGTGTTTGTTGATGAAAAAGCGACATGCCATAGAGGCAGAGGCCTAAGGCCATACAGATCCAGGTGAAGGGGTGGACCCTGTTGCTCACAAGTCGCGCCGGGAAAACAACAGGAAGCCGGCGGCAGCAAGTAACATGATATAGCCCATCTGGGCGATCAGGAACCAAGTAAGTTCTGCAGGTGGCAGTGGCAGGCCGTGGGCGATTGCCAGCGCTATTCGGGCGCCAGTCATGTCGGGGAAGAGGTAATCGACTGCATGAATCAGCGCTGCGGTCCAGTCTGGTACTTCTGCCATGACCTCGGTAGACGTCATGGTTTGCATGACCGATGGCAGCAGGAATGCGAGTCCGGTAAATACGCCAGAAAACAGCATCATTTCGACAAGTCCCGATGCCCATGAGCAGGTGAAGATCACGATGGAGAGTATTGTCAGCGATTGCAGCAGTGTCATGCCGCTGAGCATGAGCGGAGCCCACCAGGATACACCGTGTGCCTGAGCCGTCGGGGTGTAATTCAGTCCCCATGCCAGTGTGGCTGTGGCAACCAGCGTCATCACTGCCAGCAGCAGCAGTAGGCCTGCGATAATGCCGAAGACTCTTGCCCGCAGGTAGGTGGAGCGCGACATATGGGGCAGAAACAGAGAGGCAATGCCCTGGGTGAAATCCTGAGCGAGAAGGCTGCCTGCAATGACCAGCACATAGAATGTGGTCAACAGTGACATGCCAAGCCAGAGCAGGTCCAGTTGCACCTTGATGTTTTCCAGCAGGAACAGGTTTGATATTGCCATGGCTCCGGCCGCGATGAACAGGGTCGAAGCGATAAGTGCCCTATAGGCGGGAGCTGACAGGATTTCACGCAGGGAGAATGCAGCCAGTGCAAGTGCTTTATTCATGACTGTACTCGGCAGTTTGCATCAGTCTGCTCTCCAGTGCTTCTGCTTCGCTCATGCTATGCTCGGTGATGTTGATCTCATCCACAATGGAGCCCTGATGGATCAGCAGTACCCGCTCGCACAGGCGCACAAGATCCGTCACGATATGGCTGCACACCAGCATGCCGATGCCTTGCTTGTTTAGTTCCAGCAGTATTTCCAGAAACTGTTTTCTCCCCATGACATCGAGCCCTGACATCGGCTCATCGAGAATCAGCCATTGCGGGTCGCCTGCAATGGCATAGGCAAGGGCGACACGCTGGCGCATGCCTTTGGAGAAAGAGCGTAACGGTTTGTGCCAGTGTTTTTCGGCGAGTCGGACGCGATCGAGTAGCAGAGAGGGTGCTGTTTTGTCAGAAAATTTGTTACTCAGCTGCAGGGCCAGCCGGATGGTTTGCCATGCCGTTACAGAGGGGGGGAGTTGAGCCAGTTCTGGCAGGTAGCCGATTCGGACATGGGCCGGTATGTCGACGCTGCCGGAATCCGCTTGTACCAGACCGAGAATGCATTTAATCAGCGTGCTTTTGCCGGCGCCGTTGGGGCCGAGAAGGCCGGTAACAGAGCCCTGTTTCAGGCAAAGAGATGTGGCTACCAGAGATTGGATGCCCTGATACGACTTGCTAAGGTTGCTACAGCAGATGTTAGTCATTATGAATTTACAAAGGAAACGGGGCAGCCGATGCCGGCCACCCCGATTTCATCTGTTAACAGGTTAGCTTACAGGCAGGTGGCGGTTACAACAGGGGCCGCGCCTTTTGTGATGCCTGTTGTAATGGTTGCAATACTAGGAGCTGCATCGGTTGCAGTGTAGCACTGGTCACCGGCAGTATGCTTGCTCACGATTCTGTAGTTCTGGCCAGCAGTGCCGCCATTTGCACTAGATCCGGTAGATACGCCAGAAGACATTGTCCATGTGGTGGTACCTGTAGTAGAGCCACCACCAGAGAGTGCCAGTGTATGCGGGCCCGTGCCAACGGTCAAAGCTGCTGGGTATTCGTTGTTGTCGGTATAGAAGGCTTCAAACATTGTTACGCCGGTATTGGCATCAGCTGCAGCTGCAGCATTGAATGCCTTGGTGCGGTAGTTCGAGAACTGCGGGATCGCAATCGCGGCCAGAATGCCGATGATGGCAACCACGATCATCAGCTCGATGAGGGTAAAGCCTTTTTCATTGTTCATCTTCATAGAATCTCCTTCTGTTTTAGCCATTAATAGGCGTTATCATTAACACGTCGCAAGGGCTGTGCCAGTGCAGCTGCTCTATTTTGAGGCGTTATGATTGATTGTGTGACGTTTTATGTCACGCAGGGGGTGCCGCTGTTGGTCAGGTTCTCTTTGGCGTTGTGGTGCTTTCGCAGCTTGTCATGAGTCCATAGTCTTGCGGCGCGAAAGGATGGAGGTGATGATGGCAGTGTTGTTGTTCAAGCTAAGGGGTGTGCCGGATGATGAAGCAGATGATGTCAGGGGGCTGCTGACTGAGCATGATATTGCCTTTTATGAGACGACCTCCGGTAGCTGGGGTGTCTCCATGCCGGGCATATGGCTGCATGATGGCTCGAAATTGGCAGAGGCAAAGGTGCTGCTTGATGGCTACCAGCAGGAGCGCGCGCGAGTCGCTCGGGATGAGTGGACAGCATTGAGGCAGAAAGGGGAGCATAAACGTCTCTGGCAGGGTATTGCAGCCCACCCGTTCAGGTTTGTGCTGATGTTGATCCTGATAGCCTTTATGTTCTATGTCACCCTTAGCCCCTTCGTGCACTTCGGATAACTTGAATTTACTGGTCTGCAAGTCCATGGATCACTATATTGCAATGTAGCGGTGTGACTGTCCGGGTTGAAATCGGGCGAGCGGTTGAGGGAGGTGTGATGAAACATGTGCTGACAGATATTCCGGGTATTGGCGAAAGTAGTGCGGAGCTGCTGATGGAGTATGGTATAGATTCGGTTAAGGCGCTACGCAAGGCCGGTATTAAAAAGCTCTGCAGGGTACCCGGATTCGGTGAGGTTCGGGGAACGGTTGTTCTGGCTGCAGTCGACGATCTGAAGGCTGCCGATAAGGCGGCGAAACAGGCTGGTAAAGATAGACGCAAGGCAGCGAAAGTCGCTGAGAACGAGGCCGGGAAGCAAGCCAGACAGTGGGCCAGGGTCGCGAAAAAAGCGGAAAAAACACACAGCGCTGACAAGCCGAAAAAAGGGAAGAAGAAAAAGTAAGTCTGTTTTATCGCGTGCAGGGAATTCGCCTGTGAAGACTTGCAATCGGGCTGCGTGCAGTAAGGGTAAAGCGACCATGATCCGGGGAGGGTGCGTGAAGCAGAGGGATGACTTTGATATTGTTATCGTCGGCGGTGGTGCAGTAGGCGCAACGCTGGCACTGGAGCTGGAGAGGCTGGCATACCGGGTTGCCGTGGTTGAGATGCGTACGCCGTCATTTGAATCGGTCAGCCCTGAGCGTGTGATTGCGCTTAACTACGGTTCCCGCGCTCATCTGGAGAAGTTGGGGGTGTGGCAGGAGCTGGGTGAGACCGGCCGGATCACGCAAATTATGGTCTCCGAAGTCGGTAATCGCGGGCGCGCTGATCTGGATGTGTCCGAAATGACATCCCTGTCTGAATTCGGTTACGTAGTTGAAATGGGGCCGTTGCTGGCGCCGATCTATAAGGCGCTGGAGGCGTCATCCGTCCGGCTGTTTTCTCCGGCCACCGTGCTGGATGTGGACAACGGGGATGACGGCGTGACTCTCCGTTTGCGTCTGGATGGCGAGGAGCAGCAGATTCGTGCCGCACTGCTGGTCGGTGCCGATGGCACCAACAGCCAGATTCGGCGCATGGCCGGTATTGAAACACGCGGGTGGGATTATAATCGTTTTGGCATTGTGGCATCGGTTGCATGCGCGCGTGCACATGGCGAAGTGGCCTATGAATGTTTTCGAAATGCCGGCCCGCTGGCCTTCCTGCCGCTGGCAGACGGGCGCTTCTCGATAGTATGGGCGGTGACACCGGCTGAAGCTGCACAGCTGCTGGAGATGGATGATGAGCGGTTTACCACTGCGCTGCGCAAGGCTGCAGGTCCGGATGTGATCAGTCAGACGGGCGACATTGTCGGGGTCTCCGGGCGTGGCGTCTTTCCGTTGGAATTGACCGTTGCATCCTCCTATGCCGCAGGGCGTATTGCGCTGGTTGGTAATGCTGCCCACACCGTACACCCGGTTGCAGGGCAGGGTATGAACCTGGGGCTGCGTGATGTGGATGCCCTGGTCACGATGCTGGAGAGTGATCTGGCCCGTCAGGATCCGGGCCAGAGTATTATACTGCAGGGTTATGCCGAAAAGCGGCGTGCCGATGTGCTGGCTGTGGCAGGCTTCACCGAATCAATGCTGCACGTCTTTGGCAGCAGCGTGCCGGGGGTGAAATGGCTGCGCGGCCGCGGGCTGGATGCACTGCTTTCACTGCCGCGGCTGAAAGAGAAGCTACTCAGGCAGGCATCGGGTTTGGGGCAGATGGGGGGGGACGGGCATGCGTAAAACTCACGGACAAACCGGTATGGATGCGGATGTGATTATCGTCGGCGCCGGTATGGTCGGGCTGGCGCTGGCCTGCGCGCTGAAAGATAGTGGTCTGCATATTATTATAATCGAGCGCGCGGAAGCGCAGGTGCGCTTCTCGCTGGGCCGGGATTGCAGGGTATCCGCCATTGTCAGGGGCAATCAGCAGATCCTTGCCGGTATCGGTGTCTGGCCTTATCTGGAAGGCGATGCCGAGCCGATCCGGGCCATGCGCGTGTGGGATAATCAGGAGGCTGGGGGTATCCGCTTTGATGCTGCCGAAATTGATCAGCCGGCGATGGGCTATCTGATTGAGAACTCCTGCACCCAGGCCGCGATGCACAGGGCCTTGCTGGCAAGCGATGATGTCGAATACCTCTGCCCTGCTGAAATAAGCCTGCTTGAATGGTTTGATGAGCGGGTGCAGGTGAGCCTGAGTGACGGGCGTGTGTTGAATACGCCGTTGCTGGTGGGAGCGGATGGTGGCCGCTCATGGGTGCGCGAGCAGGCGGGAATCGGTTGCTATCAGCGTGATTACGGGCAGCAGGGTATTGTTGCTACTGTGCGACCGGAACACGGGCACAGAGGCACGGCCTGTCAGCGCTTTTTGCCGACGGGGCCCCTGGCGGTGTTACCTATGAGCGACGGTTTATGCTCGATTGTCTGGAGTGCAGAGCAGGATGAGGCCAAACGGCTGATGGCCATGGGCGATGATGAATTCTTGTCGGCCCTGAATGCCACCTTCGGGCCGGTCCTCGGGCGTGTGGTGGAAGCAGGCGAGCGTGCCGCCTTCCCGCTGATAGGGCGGCTGGCGCATCATTTTGTGCGCGAGCGGGTGGCACTGGTCGGCGATGCGGCGCACTGCATCCATCCGTTGGCAGGGCTGGGCGTGAATCTGGGCTTGCGTGATGCCATGGTGCTGGCGCAGGAGATATCGGATGCCAGGCGCTTTGATGAGGACTGGGGCGATATGGCTGTGCTTGATCGTTATATGAAGCAGCGTATGCCGGATGTGCTCAGTGTGATGGCATCGATGGAGAGTTTTCACCAGCTGTTTACGCATGATTTTCCCGGCCTGAAAGAGTTGCGCGGATTGGGTATGCGGCTGGTTGGCAACAGCGGTCCGGTCAAGAAACTGCTGATGCGCAACTCCACCGGCCTGAGTCTGCCGGTGCCCAAACAGATTAGTTGAATTGGTGCTGGCACAGAACTGCTCCTTGCCAATGTAACTGACAGGCTACCCATATGGACAAATTTGACCGTATTCAGCAGCTGCACCGTATTCTGGTAAGTCACCGTTACCCGGTGAGTACAACAGATTTATGCAGGCAGCTGGAGTGTTCGCGCGCCACCTTGAATCGCTCAATTGATTATATGATCACGATGCTTGCTGCCCCTATAGTTAATAGCCGTGGCAAAGGTTATTTTTATGATCCGCATATCGCCTTTGAATTGCCGGGGTTGTGGTTCACCGCCGAGGAGCTGTATTCCTTGCTGTCGATGCGCAAGCTGCTTGATGAGTCAGGGCCGGGGGTATTGCAGCAGGTCATGGCACCGGTGCAAAAACGCATTGAGCGTTTACTCGAACGAAACGGGCGGGGCGGATCCACAGAGATGGCCAGGATTCGCATCCTGTCGATGATGCCACGCAGCTGTTCCCTGCCGTACTTCTCCAGAGTTTCAACGGCAGTGCTGGAGCGTAAGCGCCTGAGTTTTTCCTATGCTGGTCGGGGCGATAATCAACAGAGTCAGCGAGAGGTGTCGCCGCAGCGGCTGACCCATTATCGTGACAACTGGTATCTGGACGCCTTCTGTCATCTGCGCAACGGCCTGCGCACGTTCTCACTGGAGTGCATGGCGGGTGTGTATGTACAGGAGACTTTGGCTGCGATGGATGTGGATGAGGTAGAGCTGAATCTGCAGTTGGGCAGCGCCTATGGCATATTTGCCGGTGTGGCGGACAAAGTGGCTGTGCTCCGTTTTGCGCCGCAGCGGGCGCGCTGGGTGGCGGATGAAGCGTGGCACCCGCAGCAGGAGAGTCGCTGGCTGGAGGACGGCAGTTATGAACTGCATATCCCCTATGCCAATGCTACGGAGCTGGTGATGGATACCTGTCGGCATGGTCCGGAGGTTGAGGTGATCGAACCACAAAGCCTGCGCGATGCGGTGGCCGGTCAATTGAAACTGGCGGCAGCCCGATACGACTGAGTCTCATGTTTTGAGACATTAGCTACTCATGCTTTGGCGCATGAAGCTGATACATAGAGAAACCGATTCCCCAGTAAGGACCGATACCTGCTATAGTCCGATTCACTTGATCGGGGGAGAGGGGTTTCTGGCACCCATGATAAACAGTCTACAGGACAGGCGCTCGTTGAGCCGCCGCGCCATCTGCGTGCGGCACGCACCAAGGTGTTGCTGGATGAGGCGAAAAGCGGGGGGTGCTTATGAAAGATTTGTCTCCCAGTGATCTGAAGACCATCCTGCATTCGAAGCGGGCGAATCTCTATTATCTGGAGCATTGCCGCGTGATGCAGAAAGATGGGCGTGTTCTCTATCTCACTGAGGCGAAAAAAGAGAAACACTATTTCAACATTCCTATTGCCAATACCACGGTTATTTTGCTGGGCAACGGTACGTCAATTACGCAGGCCGCCGTGCGTATGCTGGCGCAGGCTGGTGTATTGATCGGCTTTTGCGGCGGGGGCGGTACGCCGCTTTATATGGGTAATGCGATTGAGTGGATGA
>PFXI01000098.1 GCA_002791575.1 Zetaproteobacteria bacterium CG_4_9_14_3_um_filter_54_145
CAGATCAGCAACAGGCTCCCAAAGGGGGTGTCGACTTCACCGGAATAGGGTGTCGCGTTCGACTGGAATCAGGTGCCGACTTCACCGGAATACGCAGGTCATCGGTCTTGAAATAAAAATAGATCCCTATAGCAATCATGGCGGCCATATAAAGAGAGAAAGAAATGAGTACAGGTATGTCCATTGGTGTATTTCCTATGCCTTGATGCTTTGCAGCCAAGGGTATGTTTTCAGGTCTATGAGTTTGAGAAAGTTTATCTCAAGACAAATGGGCGTCCGTCCACCCCGTCAGTGACGGGTTAACAGCTTTAGATGCCGCATATAAGCGTTCATGGACGCTTTACCGGATAAAATGACTGAGCGTCGCCCGCTAAAGAAACGAATGCGCTGAACTGATTGCCAGCAGTAAAATCTTCACATCTGCATGGTAAAAGATTATGCCGGATTAAGCAAAATAGCACGGTCAAGCCTGCAGCCGGGCTAGGCCCCTGCATGGCGGATTTCAGAGATTGGCAAAAGCGATTCCGCAAACAGATGACCACCTGAAACTGGCCGAGTCCGAACGCAAGGAAGGCCAGTGATTTGTTGTTTACTGCCATGCAGCGGAAACAAAAAAGGGGCTCGAAAGAGCCCCTTTTGCTTCGGGTTACGCAGCTTTAGCGGCTGCCATCCAGTTGTGCCGGAGAGTCCGGCGCATCTGCGAAGGTCTTCAGCTTCTGTGAGCGCGACGGATGACGCAGCTTGCGCAGTGCCTTGGCTTCAATCTGGCGAATACGCTCGCGCGTTACGCCAAACTGTTTACCCACCTCTTCCAGCGTGTGATCGGTATTCATACCGATACCAAAACGCATGCGCAGCACTTTCTGCTCGCGATCCGTCAGGTTTTCCAGCACTTCGAGTGTAGCCTCGGCCAGAGCTGCGCCGATGGTTGCATCCAGCGGGTTCTCGGCATTGTCATCTTCAACAAAATCACCCAGCTGTGAATCTTCATCATCGCCGATCGGTGTTTCCAGAGAGACAGGCTCTTTGGCCACTTCCAGAATCTGCAACACCTTATCAACCGGCAACTCCAGATGCTCGGCCAGCTCTTCAGGCGTCGGTTCACGACCGATCTCCTGCGCAATCTGACGCGACACGCGCATCATCTTGTTGATGGTTTCGATCATATGCACAGGGATACGGATCGTACGTGCCTGATCGGCAATCGAGCGGGTAATCGCCTGACGAATCCACCAGGTGGCATAGGTGGAGAATTTGTAGCCACGACGCCACTCAAACTTCTCCACAGCCTTCATCAGACCGATATTGCCCTCCTGAATCAGATCCAGGAAACCCAGTCCTCGGTTGGTATATTTTTTGGCAATCGAGATCACCAGACGCAGGTTGGCTTCAATCATTTCACGCTTGGCCTGACGCATCTTGGCTTCGCCCATGGTCAGCTTGCGCGCCACCTCTTTGAGCTCAACAACGCCCATCTCGGTTTCCTGCTCAACCCGGCGCAGACGACGCTGGTTTTCCTTGATCTTGCTGGTGACCTCTTCGATCGCAACAACCCAGGCGGCATCCTTGTGCTGCTTCATCAGATCATCGATCCAGCGCTCATTGGTTTCATCGACAGGGAATGTCTCCAGAAACAGCTTGCGCGGCATTTTGGCATTCAGCGCATAATCGCGAATGTTACGCTCGAAGCGACGCACCTTTTCAACCGCATTTTTGAAGCGCTGTACCAGCTGATCCAGCTGACGTGGCGAGAATGGAATACTGACCAGCTCCAGCAACATCGCATCCAGCACTTCGCGACTGCGTACGCGCAGCGCCTTGTCGGTAGGACGCTTGGCCAGCTTCTTTTTCACTTCAATAAATTCATCATGCAGCTTCTTGGCTTCGCCAAAGTGAAACAGCGCCTCTTCCAGCTGCTCTTCCTTGGTGATGACCGTTTCCAGCATCGGCGTACCATCAGGCGTTGCAGTGCGCGCCTTGATTGCTTCGGTCAACTGCTCGCCGTCCAGCTTCGGCTCGGACTCGATCGGCTCATCGTCGTCGTCCTCACTGCGGCTCATGCGGTTTTCATATTCCTTGATGGCCGCGGAGTTCACTACCTTTTCATCGACATCGATAATGTCGCGGAAGCTTGGCTCTTCACCGAGCTCCATCGCTTCATCACGAATCTGGATGATGCGCTCACCGAGCAGCATGATTTCACGGAAGGTTGAAGGACAGAGACAGATTGCCTCATGCACCTGCATGCGGCCCTCTTCAATACGGCGGGCAATCTCGATTTCGCCTTCACGGGTCAGCAGCTCAACCGTTCCCATTTCACGCAGGTACATACGCACCGGATCATCGATTCGGATCACGGTACCCAATTGTGATGTATCAGCCCTGAGTGCGGAATCTTCCTTGCGCAGGCGATCCTTGCGCATCGCATAAGCACCGGTTGGTGCGCGCTCGGGATCCACAACCTCGACGCCCATTTCGGTAAATACATTGATCAGTTGTTCAACACGATCTGCACTGACCAGACCACCCGGAAGGTGCTTGTTCAGATCATCATAGGTGATGAATCCGGCCTGTTTGCCTTTTGCCATCAAGCTTCCCAGCTCGCTGATCATGACCTGTTCCTGACTGTTTTTCGACATTCGGTTATGCTCCTGTATCGCTCAACTGTTCTTTGAGAACCTGTTGCTGTGCCTGCAGTTCGCGCAGCCGCTTCTGCAACTGCACCGATTCACCCAGACTCAATCCTTGTCGTATACGACTTCGGATGTCGTTGGCTTCCATATCCAACAACAGGCTATTATATTCTATGTCCTGAACGGTTGCCTGATTTATCCAACGAGAAAGCATGTTTTGATCTGCGGGGAATTCCCGGATCAATTGTCTCGCGATATTGGTAGTTTCAGTCTCAGCATCCGTTTGCATCGAAAAAGCGCGCGAGTATAACGCTCGCAGCGGTGGTTTATCAATGAAAAAGTCGAGCGCCGGGCCGGAAAGCTGCAACAGCCGCGTTGGCTGCTGCATCAGGCCGGCCATGAAGCGCTCTTCCACTGCGTTCAACACCACGTCAATCCGGGGCTGAGGCGCCGCTTTTTCTGTTTTTGCTGCCGGTCGCTGACGCTGCAGCGAGATACCACTGACCCGCTCGGCCTCCTGTCGCCATGCCTGCATCAGGTAGGAGTCGGTCATTGTTGCCAGCATCGTATCGGCCTTCTTGGCCATGCGCGCACGCCCTTCAGCGCCCTGGCCGGCCAGCAGCTTGAGCCCGTGCACCCAGGTTTCCAGCACCGGCTTGGCCTCTTCCGTCAGCCTCTTGGCAAATGCCTCGCCCCCCTCCTGCTTGAGCAGCGAATCGGGATCCTCGCCATCCGGCAGATAGAGAAATGCAGGCATCAGCTCGGCCTTGAGCAGCGGCAACATACGCTCCAGCGCCCGCCAGGCCGCCTGACGCCCGGCCCGGTCGCCGTCAAAGCAGAAGACCGGCGTTTCACACAGGCGGAATATCTCACGAATCTGGCGCTCGCCAATGGCCGTACCGAGCGGCGCCAGTCCGATCTTCAGGCCGTGGGCCGCCAGCGCCAGCACATCCATATAGCCTTCAACAACAACCAGCTGCTTGGTTTTGCGAATGGTGTCGCGATGCTCGGAGAAACCGTAGAGCAGGTCGGACTTGTGGAAATAGGGCGTTTCCGGCGAGTTCAGGTATTTCGGCCCGCCCTCGTCCAGTACGCGGCCACCAAAACCGACAACGCGGCCGCGGCGATCCCGAATCGTGAACATCAGCCGGTCCCGGAAGCGATCACCATAGCCATAGTCGCCCTTGGCCAGCAGACCAACTGACTCCAGACGAGCCTGCGTGGCGTTATCGCTGCCGAATACCCGGTTCATAAAACCATAACCGGGCGGTGCATAACCGAGGGCATAATTATTAATGATCTCTGCCGGCAGGCCGCGCTGCTGCAGGTAGGCCGCAGCCTTGCCGCCGGCATCGGCCTGCAACGCTTTATGCATCGCAGTCGATGCGCGCACCAGCAGCTCATAATCCCGTTTCTGTCTGGCTTCATCACCGCGGTCCTGCTGCGTATCCTGCGGCACTTCCATGCCGGCCTTGTCCGCCAGATATTCAACCGCTTCCGGAAAAGCATAGCCGTCATGCGCCATCAGAAACTGGAACGCACCACCGCCCTGCCCGCAGCCGAAACAGTGGTAGAGCTGCTTGTCTGCCGATACGGAAAAAGAGGGCGATTTCTCATGATGAAACGGGCACAGCCCCATCAGGTTCGCACCGGATTTCTTCAACTCGACATGGCGGGCAATAATTTCAACGATATCGGTACGCGCAAGCACTTCATCGAGGAAGGATGGTGGAAAGTGAGCCATAAATGTCTATGTAGCGATCAGATTGCTGATTTGCAAGGCCAAAGACCTGCCCCGGGCCGCCTCACTACGGGTGAGTAAACCGGCAGGATGGCACACACTCAAGCCAGACGGGCCTTAACAATGGCCGAGAGCTTGCCCATATCCGCACGCCCCTCCGCCTGAGCCTTGACGATAGCCATCACCTTGCCCATATCGCGCATGCCGGCAGCACCGCTATCGCTGATCGCCTGATCAATGATCGCCGCCAGCGCTTCATCGCTCAGTGGTTCAGGCATATACGCCTGCAGAAAAACAATTTCGGCCAGCTCATTTTCCATCAAATCATCGCGGCCAGCATCGGCATACTGTTTGGCAGAATCATTACGCTGTTTGACCAGACGGGTAACCACAGAGAGCGCTTCGGATGCATCCAGCTCATGACCGACTTCGATCTCCTTATCCTTGAGTGCTGCTCGCAGCATACGGATAACGGACAGACGGGGCTTCTCGCCGGCTTTCATTGCGGCCTTCATATCTTCAACCAACTGTTTCTGCATGATTCTCTCCATTGAATATCAAAAAATAAACTCACCGCAGAGTACACAAAGAAGACAGAGGAAAGACATAAATAATTTCTGTTCTTTATTGACCGGACAATGGTAAATATTCTGCTCGGGTACCAATGATGATACTGGTTTTCCTCTGCGTCCTTCGCGTCCTCTGCGGTAAAAGTTTTGAAACTATCGCGCGCCGGGAGTGCCTGTGCTTGCTCCTTTGCGGTGAATATTGCTGAAAAACAAAAATGCCGGGCACAAAGGCCCGGCACTCTTATTGCTTACACAAAGGCGATCTTAGTAATCGCGATTCTCGCGCATACGTACACGACGAAGGCGCTTCATCAGACGCTTGCGGGCTGCAGCTTCCTTTCGCTTGCTGGCGATAGAAGGCTTTTCATAAGCTTCGCGACGACGGCATTCTGCTATTACGCCGCCTTTTTCAATCTGTTTACGAAAACGCTTGAGTGCGATTTCGAAAGGCTCTTCAGGGTTTACTCTGATTCCTGGCATGTAAAATATCACCCCCTTGGGTCTTCCCCAAAAACTGTGCCCTTAAGCTTTCGCTATCAGGCTCGCCCTTCTCCTGCTACAACGCTAGCTTCGCAAACCACCCGACGAGGGTGTGGAGAAAGGGCGGCGGATTATGGCAAGCGAAGAGAACAAGTCAAATCAGACGTGTGAAACAGGGGCTACCTCCAGCTCTGCGCTGCTGCGTGCCACCTCGAAAATTGGCGGCTGGACAATGATTTCGCGCGTTCTCGGCTTTGTGCGCGATATCCTGCTGGCGCGCGTGCTTGGCGCCGGCATGCTCGCCGATGCCTTCTTTGTCGCCTTCAAGCTGCCCAACTTCTTCCGCCGCATGTTTGCCGAAGGCACACTGACGGTGGCACTGGTGCCCGTTCTCGCCGAAGCCCGTCTGGCCGGCGAGGCAGAAGCGCACCGCTTTCTCGATGCACTGGCCACGCTACTGCTGATTGTACTCACCCTGTTCACGCTGATCGGCATGCTGCTGATGCCGTGGCTGCTCTACCTGTTCGCCCCCGGCTTTGCCGATGAGCCGCAGCGCTGGGCTCTGGCACTGCAGCTGGCCCGCTGGATGTTCCCTTATCTCGCCATGATCTCGCTGGCCGCCATGGCCTGGGCTGTACTCAATACCTATAAGCGCTTTGCCGTACCGGCCGCAAGCCCCGCCCTGCTCAATGTCGCCATTATCTTTGCTGCGGTTGCGCTGGCCCCCTCGTTCGATAACCCGGCACTGGCTTTAGCCATCGGCGTGCTGCTCGGCGGCTTTTTGCAACTGGCCATCCAGTTTCCCGCACTCAGGCGCATCGGCTGGATACCGCGGCTCAATTTTGATTTCAAGCAGCCGGCCATTGTTGAAACACTAACCCTGTTCGCTCCCGCCGTGCTGGCCATTGCCGCCGTGCAGATCAATATTCTGGTCGGCACCATTCTGGCCACGCTGCTCGATACCGGTGCCGTCTCTTATCTCTATTATGCGGACCGCATTGTACAGTTGCCGCTGGCACTGTTCGGTATTGCCATGAGCACGGCCCTGCTGCCGACGCTCTCGGCGCATCTCTCCCGGGGTGATCAGACCGCTGCCGCCGATGATCTGCGCGCAGGCCTTGCCTGGCTGAGCTGGATCACGCTGCCTGCCGTCGCCGGCGCGCTCTATCTGGCCGAGCCGATTGTCGCCACGCTGTTCGAGCGCGGCGCCTTCACCCACGCCGACAGCATTGCCACCGCCCATACATTGCAAGCCTATGCCGTCGGCCTGATCGCCTTCTGCTGGGCCCGATTGCTGGCAAGCGCCTGCTATGCCGGTAAGGATGCGAAAGCGCCGATGCGTTATGCCGCCATCAGTGTAGCGGTGAATATCGTGCTGGCCGTGATTCTGATGCAGTTCTGGGCCTATGTGGGGCTGGCGCTGGCCACATCGCTGGCGGCATTCGTCAATGTCGGCCTGCTCTATGCGCGACTGACCAATACCTATGGCTCACTGCTTACGCCAGCAATCATTCGCCGCCTGCTCAGTGCGCTGGCCGCCAGTGCCGCCATGCTGCTTGCCCTCGCCGGCTTCGACATGTTCTGGCCATTCCCGGCAACTGGCGCCATGCAATTTGCCTGGCTTGCCGCCGCCATGACCGGCGCTATCGCGATTTTCCTCGTTTCTGCTTTAATACTGGGTGAGCGCGCGCTGCTGATGCGCTTTCTGAAAAGGAGAAACCATGCGTCGTGACGTTATAGTATTCGATATCGAGACAGTCGTGGATGCCGATGCCGCGCGTCGCCTGCTACATCTGCCCGACCTCACCGATAGCGAAGCACGCGATGCACTCTCCGACTACTTCCTGGAGAAGACAGAAGGGCGCAATGACTTCCCGCGCCAGCCCTTCCATCAGATCGTTGCCATCTCCTACGGCCACCTGATCCGGGAACCGGGCGAACAGGGGCAGGAGATGGTCATCCGCCAGCTGGCCAGCGGCGGCAGCAAAGCCAGCAGCGAAAAAGAGCTGCTGGAAGGTTTTCTACAGTTGATCGAAACGCGTGCACCGCAACTGGTCAGCTTCAATGGCCGCGGTTTTGATGTGCCGGTACTAAAATACCGCGCCATGGCGCACGGGCTGGCCTGCCCGCGCTGGTTCAGGGAGGGAGACAAGTGGAATAATTACGATACCCGCTACTCCCCCACCTATCACTGCGATCTGCTGGAGGTGCTCTCCGATTTCGGTGCCTCCGCCCGCTGCTCGATGGATGAAGTGGCCGCATCCCTCAACCTGCCCGGCAAACTGGATACCTCCGGCGGCGAGGTGCGCGAGATGTTTGAATCGGGTCAGATCGACGCGATCCGCAACTACTGTGAAACCGATGTGCTCTCCACCATGCTGATCTTTCTGCGTCATCAGCTGTTTACCGGTGCCCTCTCCACCGGCGCCTACCAGCGCGCCAGCCTCGGTATCCGCCACTACCTCGAAGGCGAATGCGGTGAGCGCCCGCACCTGAATGAGTATCTACAGGCCTGGGCTGAATAACGAGCCCGCATCTCCGGCAGTCATAACGCGCGCCCCCTAATCATTGGCCTCGATCAGCTTGTGCCGTATCGCCATGCGGGTCAATGCCACCATATTATTCAGGTTCAGCTTATTCATCAGCCTGGTGTGATGGTTGGCAACGGTCTTATGGCTGATATGCAGTTCGCTGGCAATCAAAGCACAACTACTGCCGTTGAGCATCATACGCAGCACATCGTTTTCTCGGGAAGTGAGGGCATCGAAGGGATTATTCACATGATTGTACTGTGTTTCAGATATTGCCCTGGCCAGCCAGGGTTCGACAAACTGCCCCCCCTCGGCAATGGCCCGCACCGCCCGCCTCAGGATAGCACTGGGTGCATCCATCGACACCACCCCTTTGGCACCGATGCTGATAGCTTCATTGGTTAGTGATACCTGCTCTTTGCAAATGATCAGCAGTACGCGGGCCTCGGCATACTTTGCAATAATCCGCCGCAGACAATTGATTGATCCGGATGCACCGATGTTGGTGCCTATAATGATAACATCGCATCCCGACTGAAAGCAGGCTTGCCCGCATCCTGTGCCACACTGAACAGCAGGCAGGATCAACATATCCTGATCCAGTTGCAGCAGGCATGATAAACCCTCCCGAATAAGATTCGGTTCGTTGACCAGCTGTATGCGTATCATTTTCATGTCCGACTCCCGGAAGAGATTAGCAGAGATTAACAGGCCACCGCACATTAATCGCGTTATTTCGGCACACTTACCAAAAACAGGAGAAACTCCCATGGCAACACGTGACTTGCTCCCATATACCCGATCATTTTACTCAACTATCATAGGGATGGCGACAGAATGTTGCCTGGGAGCAAGCGATGAAACATAAAATATCAAAGGAAAGGCCGGCCGTTGGCGGCATGCCAAGCAGATTATGGGGACGACTCACATCCAGCCAATCGAGGCTGCTCCTATTAAAAAAGGGAACGGTGCTTACGCTTGCACTGTTTCTGGCAGTGTCATTCTCCGCAAGTGCTGCGTTCGCAGACAAAGATAAGAAAGAGAGGAATCATCACGATGATGTGATCACCATTGTCGGCCCGGCAGGTCCACAGGGACCGATTGGTTTGACAGGCCCGGCTGGCGCGACCGGTGCAACAGGCCCTCAGGGCCCAACAGGGTTGGCCGGTGCTGCGGGCACGAACGGGACAAACGGTGTTGATGGCGCAACAGGTCCGGCTGGACCTCAAGGGCCAACTGGTTTGACCGGCGTAACGGGTGCAAACGGCGCTGATGGCGCGCCCGGTGCAACTGGACCTCAGGGCTCGATTGGTTTGACCGGCGCAACTGGCCCGGCAGGTCCGCAGGGACCGGCAGGAGCGCCCGGATTTGATGGCGCGCCTGGGGCACAGGGCCCTCCTGGAGCGACAGGGCCACAGGGACCTATCGGAACAGTAGGCGAGGACCCGCTGGCACGAGATGCAGCGTGTACAGTGTTTAACAGCCTTATTCTTAAGGGCTCGTTAGGTGCTGCTACACTGCCAAGCTTTTGCACGGCATGGAAAGTCGCCTTCGTCACCAGTACCAAGCATAATGGTAATCTGGGCGGGCTCACCGGAGCAGATGCGATATGTCAGGGTCTTGCGACTGCGGCATCATTACCCGGCACTTATATGGCCTGGGTAGCGGATAGCACAGGCAGCCCAGCCAGCAGGTTTACCCACTCTTCAGGGCCATATGTACTGCCGAACGGTGCCAGAGTAGCTGATAACTGGGCCGACCTTACGGATGGCACCATACAACATAGTGTGAGTGTTGATGCGGCGGGGGTAACGGTTGATACCCAGTTCCTGAATGGGAATCTGGTGTGGAGCAACACGACCTCTTCAGGAGCCTTGGAAACGCAGAGTGGTGGGTCCAACGCAACATGTGCGGACTGGACAGGTGCAGCGACATACGGTCGGGTCGCCCACCCAGGCGGTGTGGATCAAGCGTGGACAGGTTATTGGCAGTGGGGAAATTATTGTACTGACGCCAACCGCTTGTATTGTTTCCAGCAATAAGAAAAACAAGGAACGGTTTCATTCCGGCTTAATGGATAGAAACGCGGATCAAAGCAAAAGAAACGGCCAGTACAAGCTGGTTGTTTCTTTTTCGCCTGGAGCCTTTGGAGTCAGGTTGTACGGAACAGAGGCGATAAAGTCTTTTTATGGTCAGCCGTGACTCCCCTGCTAAACTGCACAGGGTGAATGTTGTGAGAAGATTACCATTATATACCGAGCTCGGTTTGCTTGCGCTACTGATCTGGCTGCTGGCCGGTTGGCTGCTGCCGTCCGATGAGGGCAGCTCTTCCGCTTCGCAACCTCAACCCAGTGAGACGGCCTCTTTAGGCCAGCCTGCTTTGAGTGAGCTGATAGCCGTACCGCTGTTTGGCAAGACTCCCCCGCAATCGGCGGCAAAGGCCGGGCCGGCGCAACAGTCACCGCCGATGCTCAAACCGTTGCACATCATTCTGCGGGGCACCGTCGTTGCCAGAGAGCATTCCGCAGCGGTGCTCTTACTTGACGGTAAACTGCCGCAAAAAACGGTATTCGTTGGCGAACAAATTCAGCCGGGGGTGACACTGTTTCATGTCGATGCCGATACTGTTGTGATCGAACAATCAGGCCGTCGGCAGCTTGTAAGCCTTCAAAGTAATCTGCTGCAGGGAGCCACGGTTTCAGCAGATAAGCCGACAACGATAAGCTCAAATATGGCCGATGCCGGAGGACTGTCAGTTGCCCGGCCGCGAGTCGCCGGGCTGGCCAGATTATTAACGCAGGCGATATTCACCCCGCATGTATCGGATGGGAAACAGGATGGCTTGCAGATTTCGCATATAGTCATCGGCTCGCCGTTTCAAAAAATCGGACTGTACAATGGTGATATAATCCGATCCGTGAATGGCCAGGTATTCAATCAGACTGAACAGCAGCTGGATTTACTCAGCATCATGCAGGCTCCCGGCAGTATTGATTATGAAATCTTCCGCGCAGGCAAAATTCAGCACATTCATGATGACCAATAGGCACACAGCTGCGCTTAATTTGTAGTTATTTTATTGCAGGGTGTAGGTGTCCGGTGTGGGTGCCTGATCTTTCATTGTTGCATTTCCAGTTTGCCAATATGATTGTTAGCAAGTGGCGCGCGGTGAGCATTGAAGCAAGCTGCGATCCGCTTTTCTGTGAGCGGCACTTGCACCTCCACTGGTAGCAGGGTGAAGACCCATGCCCGAACACCTCTGGGTTAGCACACCATAGGCGCATAAGGAGTGTAACCATGAATGAACATGAGAAAATTAACTATGTTGAGTTTCCAGCGACCGACATTGAGGCGGCAAAAGCATTTTTCAGCGCAGCCTTCGGATGGTCATTTACCGACTACGGACCGGAATACAGCGCCTTTTCGCACGCCGGACTGGATGGCGGCTTTTTCAAATCCGACATGATTGCATCCACAGCCAACGGCAGTGCCCTGATTGTGCTTTACAGTAAAAACCTTGAACGAACGCAGATAAACATAGAGTCTGCCGGTGGTTCTGTCATCAGGCCTCCGTTTGCATTCCCCGGCGGACGCCGGTTTCACTTTGCAGATCCCAACGGCAATGAATACGCAGTCTGGTCAGACAGGCCGTAACAACACAGGCCATGCACAACCAGAAACACGACGCCCGCACCACACAGGATAACCCATTGAGCCAAGCTGCCTTTTCAACACTCTCCCTACACCCCGACCTGCTGGATAACCTGACAACGCTGGGCTATGAGGCGATGACCCCTATCCAGCAACAGAGCCTGCCTGATATTCTGGCCGGCAAGGATGTCATCGCGCAGGGGCAGACGGGCTCCGGCAAAACCGCCGCCTTCGGCCTTGGCCTGCTGCACAAGCTGAATGTCACAAAACCGTATGTGCAGTCACTGGTACTCTGCCCGACGCGTGAGCTGGCCGATCAGGTGGCCAATGAGGTGCGCAAACTGGCGCGCAAACTGGGCAACATCAAGGTGCTTACCCTGTGCGGCGGCATGCCGTTCGGCCCGCAGATCGGCTCGCTGGAGCATGGCGCGCATATCATTGTCGGCACACCCGGACGCATCGAAGATCATATGAACAGAGGCACACTGAAGCTTGACCGTGTCGGCACCCTGGTGCTCGATGAGGCGGACCGGATGCTGGAGATGGGCTTTCAGAGCGTACTCGACAGCATCATAGGCAAGATTCCCAAACAGCGTCAGACCCTGCTGTTCAGTGCCACCTTCCCCGACCAGATCCAGTCAATCTCCAAACGCATCATGAACAAACCGGTCATGGTGACGGTGACATCAACGCATGACGACAGCAGCATTGAACAGCATTTTTACAAGGTGAGCGATGATGAGCAGCGCATGATGGCCCTGCGCCTGTTGCTGCTGCAGCACAAGCCGGTCTCGACACTGGTATTCTGCAACACCAAGGCGGAGACCGAGGCTGTCGCCAAGGCGCTGGTCTGGCATGGTTTCAGTGCGCTGGCACTGAATGGTGATCTGGAGCAACGGGATCGGGATCAGGTGATGGTGCGTTTTGCCAATAAAAGTATCTCCGTACTTGTCGCCACCGATGTGGCTGCGCGCGGCCTGGATATCGACGCACTTGATGCCGTTATCAACTATCACATTGCACACGACCCTGAAATTCACCTGCACCGCATCGGCCGTACGGGACGCGCCGGCAGCAAGGGCATTGCCTGCTCGCTCTACCGCGAAAACCCGTACCGCATGACGGTACTCGGCGACTATCTGGGGCGTGTCATCGAGGGCGAAAAGCTGCCCTCTGCCGAGCTGCTGAAGCAGACACCCATCAAGCCGCTGATGACCACACTGCAGATCGGCGGCGGCAAAAAACAGAAGATCCGCCCCGGTGACATCCTCGGCGCGCTGACCGGTGAGCAGGGCATTACCGGCGCACAGGTGGGTAAGATTCACATTATGGATAACTGGTCCTATGTCGCGGTCAGCCGGGATGCGGTTAAAACAGCCATCCGGAAGTTGAGCGAAGGCCAACTGAAGGGGCGCTCCTTCCGGGTTCGCCAGATATAGCCTGGGCAAAGCCTTAACTGCAACTGATCCCCCCCTGCAGCCAGCCGAGCACAGGCCCGATCCGCCCACAGGCCCACATCAAAATGGCGAATTCAGATCACCCGGACTGATGACTGCAGCACGGCTCTGTGCAGCATGCATGGCATATATTTTGCTTTGAATAGGTGCACAGCTTCCATAGCATGGATACGGTGTTTCTTTCCATACATGATGTTAGCCCTGCTTGCTGAAAGCGCTCCGGAGGAGAATTCATGCAATCATTCAAGATGCCACTGCTGGCACTGCTGATCAGCTGCCTGTTGATCCCGGCCTGCAGCAGTGAGCCATCACCCGGCGCTGACCCTGCATCAAAACCGGAGGTGAATATCGGACGCCTGATCTGCGGCGGCCACCTCTCACTCGCCGTGGTGGAGCATAAGCAGCAGCAGCTCTCATCATTGCGGCTGAAAACCGTCCAGAACCATGACTGGAACGATGTCATTAACGACATGAAAAGCGGCAAGCTGGCCGGTACCTTTATTTTATCACCGCTGGCCATGCAGCTGATTCGTGAGGGCCTGCCGGCAAAAATCGTCATGACGGCCGACCGCAACGGTAACGGTTTTGTGCTGAGTAAAAAATTCGCCACCATCTCCGCGCTGAAAGAGAGCCATAGCATCATTGCCGTGCCCCACCTCTACTCCCAGCATCATCTGCTGCTCTATCTGGCTCTCAAGCAACACGGCGTAGCCTATAGCGAAATTAAGGTTGTCGGCATGCCGCCACGCGACATGATCACTTCGCTCAAACGCGGCGAGATTGACGGTTTCGTCGTCGGCGAGCCCGAGGGCAACCGCGCGATATCGCTCGGTATCGGCTGGATGGCATCGATCTCACCACAGATATGGCAGGATCATATGGATCACGTTTTCCTCGCATCAGACAGTTTTATCAGGGAGCACCCGGATCAACTGCAGGAGTTGATCAGCGCACTGAAAAAGGGCGGTGAATTTATTGAAACGCATCCGCACGAGGCAGCGGTGATGGGGGAAGCTTATACCGGCGCCGATGCGTCACTGTTTGAGCAGGTCCTGACCGACCCGCCCGACTGGATCGATTACTCCGATATGATTCCGAGCGATGCACAGCTGCGTGCCACGGCAGATCTCATGGTAGAGATGGGACTCTGGCAGGATCTGCCGGCTGATCTCAGCAACTATAGCGACCAGCGCTTTATCATCAGGGCTTCGGCAGGAGAGCAGACCCCTTGAGCACAGAGAAGAAAATATCGCTACGCGCTGCACTCTACGGCCTGATTATTCTGGCTTCACTGTTGCCGGCTGTAGTTCTCGCACCATGGCTGGCAAGCAGGGCACATGATCTGCTGCTGGATCGGGCCATGCTCAACGAGGAGATCTTCCACAAAGCGGTGGATACCAGCCTCTATCTGGAGACCGAGCGGCTGGTCTCCGTGCTGCAGAACAAATCGGATCCTATCGCCTACTTCATGAGTCAGGGCGGCAGCCCCGATGCAATCAGCGATCTGCTGGAGAAGATCAACCAGCGCGAATCGATGGTGAATACAACCACCATATATGACCGGCATGCGCATATCCTGTTCACCAACCGCCAGGGTGAGCATACAACCGCCCCGATCAACACAGCTTCACCGGCCTTTGCTATCCCGATGCATCAGCGTGTGTTCATCGGCTCCCCGGCGCGGTTAAATGACAAGCATTTCGAATTTCTCATCGCCGTCCCTCTGGTCGCGGACGGCAACAGCCTCGGCGTCATGATCAGCACCATTAACATCGATGACTTCTGGCAGCAGATCAAAGCGAAAGTACCGGCACATGAAGCGATGAGTTATCTGATCGATGGCCGGGGCACCCTGCTTACCCGTCAGGAAAACTCACAACATCGGCAGGGCGACCTGCTGTCGGACCTGCCGATTGTGCGCTCCCTGCTGGCGCGAAAAGATTGGCATAGCAGCGAGTCATATCACGGCTTTGAAGGCACACGCGTGTTCGGCATCGGCACCACCGTGCGTGGTCTGGAGTGGGGTGTTATTTCCGAAATTCCTTCCGCCAGTATCATGTCACCGATTCTCTCCGCCCTGACCATATTGACCGTGATTGTCGTGCTGCTGCATGCCCTGTTCGGCGTCATCGGCCTGCTGTTCACCCGGCGCCTGCTGGGGCCGATTTCAGCATTGGCCACGGTGATGAAGCGCGCCAGCCACGGTGATTATACGCATGTGGTCAACGCCTCAACCTATCAGGAGATCGATGACCTGAGCACGTCGTTTAATACCATGGTGCGCGAAATCGGCGTGCGCGAAGCTTCACTGCACAAGCTGCTGCGGGCGATTGAGCATCTCGGTGAATCGCTGGTTATCACCAACCGCCACGGCATCATTGAATATGTGAACCCTGCTTTCACACTGATCAACGGCTACAGCGAGGACGAGGTGCTCGGCCGCTCGATGAATATCATCAACAGCGGTGCCCAACCGAAATCATTCTACGAACAGCTATGGCAAAGCATCCTCAGTGGCAATACCTGGGAGGGGCGACTGACCAATCGCAAAAAAGATGGCAGCCTCTATCCTGCACTGATGACCATTGCCCCGGTTAACGACGGCCGGGAGACCACCCACTTTGTCGCGGTCCAACAGGATATGAGTGCACAAAACCTGCTGGAAGAGCAGCTGCACCAGTCGCAGAAGATGGAAGCGCTCGGCACGCTGGTCGGCGGCATCGCTCACGACTTCAACAATATGCTGGCCGGCATGACCGGCAACCTCTTCCTGGCCAAGCGGCGTGCCGCAAACACCCCTGATTTATGTCAAAAACTGGATAATATTGAGCAGCTGTCACTGCGTGCCGCCGATATGATTCGGCAACTGCTGACCTTCGCCCGCAAGGGGCGGGTGAGTATGAAACCCCTGGCGCTGACGCCGTTAATCGAAAAAACAGTAGATTTCCTGCGCTCATCCATCCCCGAAAACATCGCCATTGATCAGCAGCTGTGTCATGAACCGCTGCAAATCAACGGCGATGAAACACAGCTGCATCAGGTACTGATGAACCTGCTCAGCAATGCTCGCGATGCCGTTGCTGCAGAGAGCGAACCAACCATCACCATCACGCTGGATGCGTTCGAGACGGATTCTGCCTTTATGGCCACAAACCCCACTTGCCGCCCGGGTCACTATGCCCACCTGTGCGTAAGCGACAACGGCATGGGCATCCCTGCAGAGCAGGTTGAGCATCTGTTCGAGCCCTTTTTCACCACCAAGGAGCAGGGCAAAGGCACTGGTCTCGGCCTGGCCATGGTCTTTGGTGCCGTCAAAACTCATCATGGCTTCATTGATGTGGAGAGGAGCAGTGGCAAAGGCACAGCCTTCCACATCTACATCCCCCTTTTGCAGCAACCGGCAGCGCCCGCCCCGCTGCCACCCGCCCTGCTTGCAGTAGTCGGCAACGGCGAAACGATACTGCTGGCAGATGATGATAGCAGCGTGCGCCAGACGACTGCGGAAGTGCTGGAATCAATGAATTACCGCATCCTTCAGGCGGAGGACGGGGTGATGGGCGAGGCGCTGTTCAGCGCACACCATCAGCAGATCGATCTGGCTATACTGGATGAGGTCATGCCCCACTGTGGCGGGGCAGAGCTAGCCGAGCGTATCCGCAAGCTGAACCCGGAGCTGCCGATGATCTTTATCACCGGCTACGACAGGGAGTCGGTGCTTGATGAAACGGGGCGCATGCAGAACTGTCAGGTATTGAGCAAGCCGGTGCAGTTTGACGAGCTGAGCTCCGCCATCCGTAGCGTGTTAAAACAAGGCTGAATCAGAACCTTCGCCGGCAATATGCCGCCAGAGCGCGAACATCGCCGCCTGCCCGCAGGGCTGCTGGCGGCTGTCCAGCAGGTTCCACACGGTAGCCTGCTCGATATAAAAGCGGCGGCCGCTGGCAGCGATGCGGATGCCGGTGTAATCATCAATATAACCCTGCTCCGCGACGCGTTTAAGCAACGCATCACGCTCGGCCTGCAGCGGCGCTTGCGCAGAGAGGCGCGAAGGCAGGCGGGTGATCTCGGCCCAATCCATTTCAAACAGTGCCTGCGCTGTGCGATTGGCATAGGTGAAGAGCGGATCACTACCTGTGCCATGCGAAAGCAGGGCAAACGGGGCAAAATAGAGCATGCGGGCAGCAACCACCTCCTCCGCCCCCGGCTCAATCAGACCACAACCGCTCCAGTGCTGCAGACTGTCGCTGAGCAGGCGTGCATGCTCAAGCAGAAAACCGTTCTGTGCATCCGGCTCCGGCAAGTACTCAGCCATCGGCCGGCTCGCGGCCCAGCAGCCAGAAACATGCGCCAACGGTCAGATAGCCGATAACAAACGGCCATGTGGTTGCAGGACCATAGGCATTGACCACATCCGCCTCCATCACCTCAAAGCCGTGGATAATGCCGATACTGCTGAACAGGGCGGCGGCAAAGGCCCAGTTGGCAGCAATCCGGAAGCGCCCGTCCAGCAGGCAGGCCGTCATCGCAGCCAGCAGCATCGATGTAAAAATAAAGCCCTGACCCAGCGCAATCATGCCGGTGATCGGCAGCTGCATGGCCAGCGTATCGAGACCAACCGCACCGATGCTGGCTCCGGCCGCACGCAGACCGCTCTCCAGCATCAATAGCCCCCAGGCGGCAATGGCAGGAATCAGGCCGATGACAACGGCAGGCGCATGATGCGACGGGGTATCGCGAAACGCCTGTGCAGCAATAACAACACCGATCCACAACAGAATCGCGGCACCTGCCTCGATCGGAATCAGGGCAGCAGCAAGGCCGACCAGACCGAAGCAGCAGAGCAGTGTAATCACGATGCCATTAGCCACCGAATAACCGGCGCCGGCGCCCATACTCTTCCATGCAGGATGCCCGATATAGATCGTGGTCGGAAAACAGCTGCCGAAACAGGCTGCGACAACCGTGCCGATACCGTTGGCTGCCAGCGAAGGTTTAACCGGGTAACAATCACCTGCCGCTTCCGCACTCTCCAGATTCTGCAGCGAGCCGATCAGGTTAAACAGCCCCATCGGCAGGATCACCGCCATAAAGCCGATCAGCTCGGGCGAGGCAAATGCGCTGGCCAGATCAAACAGGTAGAGGCTCGGCAGATAGAGGTGCAGATCCATCGCAGCGGTGACTGCGGTCGCATCCATGCGGCCCAGCAGCCAGGCCAGCAGGGTACCGACAATAACCGCGGCAAGACCTGCCGGAATACCGCGCGGCAACTGCACCCGACCTATATACTGCATGAAAATAAGCGCCAGCGGCGCGAAGCCGACCAGCGGATCGGCGAAGATGCGGAAGGCAAAATCCATGGAGATAAAGGTAATGGCAATACCGGCAAGCGTCGCCAGCATCGCCGCACGCGGCGTGATGCGCTTAACCCTGCTGCCGATCCATGCACCCGCCAGCTCAATGACACCGGAGCCGAAACAGGCCACCAGCCCCATCTGCCATGCCAGCTGTGCATCACCTGTGGTTTTCACCACCGGCAACATGACAAACAGCACATAGGCAAACAGCGAAACCGTATTCACCCCGTAGGGCAGAGCCGTGGCAGGCTGGCCGGTGGCCAGGCTCAAACGTCTGGCCTGCCATGCATAAAACAGATTACCGACCAGTAGACTGACAGCCACACCCGGCAGGATACGCCCGAACACCAGCTCCGCCGGCATGCCGAGCAGGCCGGTGCAGAGTACGGAAATCAGGATAAGCTGGATCAGGTTATCCACGAACAGGCCGAAAAAACCGTCCAGATCGCCGCGCGTCCACCAGCTGAAGCCGTTCAACTCATACTCCGGCAGGCAGCGGCAGGCGCGTCGTTACAGGCGAGACACATCCGCCAGATTCAGGAACAGCGCGCGCAAACGTGCCAGCAGCGCCAGTCGGTTACCGCGCACAGCCTCATCCTCTGCCATCACCATCACATCATCGAAAAAGCTGTCAACGGGCTCGCGCAATGCTGCCAGCACATTGAGCTGAGCCCCGGGGTCACTCGGAAAATTCTGCTCTGCAGCGCACAGCTGCTCATACAGCGCCTGCTCGGCGACTTCAGTCAGCAATTCAGTATGAACTTCACTGCCAACACCTTCCGCCTTCTTGAGTATATTGGCGATCCGCTTATTGGCGGCAGCCACGGCCTTGCCCTCTTCTGAATCGGCAAAACCGGTCAGCAGTTCAGCCACTTCTACAATTCGATGCATAGGCAGTTCAAGATCGGCATGGATGGCTGCATCCAGAGCCGAGCGAGTGAAGTGAAAGGCATTCATTCCCAGCCAGCGATCGTGAATAAATGTAGCGACGGCCAGCTTGGTTTCGGCCGCAATGGTGATGGTTACTCGCTGCTGATTCCACTGCTTGGCCGACTCATCCAGAACCTTTGACAGCGTCATCGACATCGGCATATCAGCAGCTTCAAGCAGGTGAATCAGGCCGATGGCAGCACGACGCAGACCGAACGGGTCGGCACTGGCGGTCGGGATGCGACCGAGATGAAAGTAACCGAGCAGTTTGTCGGCGCGCTCGGCAATACCGATGGCACGTGCAATCCGGTCCAGGGGGAGTGCATCATCAGCGCCGGTTGGTGCATAGTGGTATTCGATGGCAGTTGCCACCGCATCATTCTCGCCGTCCATACGGGCATAAATACCGCCCATATAGCCCTGCAGCTCGGGAAACTCGCCAACCAGTCCCGTGGTCAGATCAGACTTGCACAGATATGCAGCCCGCTGTGCGTCATTGGCATCCACGACCAGATCTTTGGCATTATCAAGTACGAAACCGCGCATACGCCGCACCTGATCGCCCACCATGCCCAGCCCGTCCTGAAAGACAATTTCGGACAGCTTCTCGACACGGGCATCCAGTGTCTGTTGCGGATCGCGGTCAAAATAGAAGGCGGCATCTGCCAGACGTGCATTAACCACCCTTTCATTACCTTGCGCCACAGCCTCCGGTTTTTTCGACTCGATATTGGCCACAGCGAAAAAAACATTGCTCTTGCCGCCGTTTGTATCCTGAGTGGAGAAGCAGCGTTGGTGGTGTTTCAGCTCGATTCGACTCACCTCTGCTGGCAGACGCAGGAAATCGACGTCGTAGCGACCAGTGATTACCTGCGGCCACTCCGTCAAGTCTGTGACCTCTTCCAGTAAATCTATATCATCAACCAATTCAACACCGGCAGCATTTACAGCACTGGCCAGCTGATTTCCTATTTCAGACTTACGCCGTTCGCGATCTGCACACACGAACTGCCCCTCCAGCCAGGCGAATGGATCATTGACGTCGATTTCACCGCTGCTGCCGTGCACCCGGTGACCACGGCTGATCAGGCCGGATTGAATACCTGCAAAAGAGAAACCGATCGGCGTATCGCCCAGCCTTGCCACAATCCAGCGAATCGGCCGGATAAAAGCATCGGCCCGTGTTTCGCCATCCTGCCACTGCATCTGCTTGGGGCTGGGCAGCTTGCGCAGAATCCCCGGCATCGCCTCGGCTATAATCGCCACTACAGGCCGACCTTTCACGATCTGTACGGCTTTCATATAGCCGCCCTTTCCATCGCCTTTATCAGCCAGTTCAAAATCATCCAGCGACAGACCGGATTTCTTGGCAAACCCGATCGCGGCACCGGTCGGCTGACCATCCTTATAGGCAACACGCTCAGGCGGCCCCCAGATGGTCTCTTCACGATCAGCCTGCAACACAGGACAATCAGCCGCATGCAGCAACAGCCGGCGTGGTGTTACACCCAGACGCAGTGAGGCCGGGGCCACACCGGCATCAGCCAGCAATTTATGCAGTGCATCAAACAGTGCCGCCCCCATGCGCGGCGCAACGCCGGCAGGAATCTCTTCCGTACCGATCTCGATCAACAACGGTTTCATACTCATGCGCCCACCCCCGCGTAGGCACGGGCAACCGTGCGGGCAAGACCGCGCACCCGCCCGATAAAGCGCTGACGCTCAGCCACTGAAATCGCACCGCGCGCATCCAGCAGATTAAACGCATGCGAAGCTTTCATTACTTCCTCATAGGCCGGCAGCACCAGATTGTGTTCGGTCAAACGCTTGCATTCGCCTTCGGCATGGTCGAACTGCTCATGCAACCAGGCCGGATCCGCCTGCTCAAAGTTATAGGCGGAGAACTCCACCTCATTGCGGTGGAACACATCACCGTAAGTCACCTGCTTGCCATCCGGGGTTTCCACCCAGACCAGATCAAAGACATTTTCCACACCCTGGATATACATGGCCAACCGCTCCAGACCATAGGTGATCTCACCCGGCGTACGCGGTAACTCAACACTGCCAACCTGCTGAAAATAGGTGAACTGCGTGATTTCCATGCCATTGAGCCATACTTCCCAGCCCAGCCCCCAGGCGCCCAGTGTCGGGCTCTCCCAGTCATCCTCAACAAAACGGATATCGTGCACTTCCGGATCAATACCGATGGTGCGCAGTGAATCCAGATACAACTCGAGGATGTTGTCCGGTGCCGGCTTCAGAATCACCTGAAACTGGTAATAGTGCTGCATACGGTTCGGGTTCTCACCATAACGCCCGTCGGTCGGACGCCGGCACGGCTGCACATAGGCAGTCCGCCAGTCGGCATCATCGAGCACGCGCAGGAAGGTGGCCGGATGAAATGTGCCCGCCCCCATTGAGGAATCGTATGGCTGCTGCAGAACGCAGCCCTGTGCAGCCCAGAATCGCTGCAATGTAAGTATCAAGTCCTGAAAGGTCACTGTGTCGTACTCCCCGATGGCATGGAATGCGGCAGACTAGCCGCCGAGGCATGCCCTTTCCAGTTCAGCACCGATCTGCCCGGGTGTCGTGTCATCATTGTGACACCGGAATGACACACTGCTGACATAGAGTTGTGGCCGAATGACAGCAAGAACAGTTGCAACAAGGAGAACACTATGCCCGGATTTTGGCACGCACCCGCTAACAGCAGCATATTGAAAGAACGCATCCAGATCATCATCGGCTCAATCGTGATTATAGGCCTGCTGATTCTTATGGATGACTTCTCAAGTCTGTAAATGTGCAACCGGCAGATGCCGGACAGTAAATCTGTATCGAACAAGCCGCAAAAACCCGATAGCGCCGCCAACAATCAGGCCGGCAGCTTAGTAGTAAACACACTCCCGCACCCGCATGGGACATCAATCATTGGCACAGACGGCGTTTTTCGCAGGCTAAAATATCAGACTTATTCTGATATAGCGACAAGCGTCATTACTCTATCATTCGCATGCCGATAAAGGACGGACTCCTTTATCAGATGATGCGACACAGCACTTTCACGCTGCATGCGTAAAGCAGCAGCCACAGAGCAAGGAGTGAACAATGCAGGATTTATGGGACACGGGAAATAACAAACGCATATTGAAAGAGCGCATACTGATCGGCATCGGATTGCTGTTTATTGTTGGTCTGCTATTCCTTATGGATGCTTTCTCAACCATTTAAACCGGCCGTTGGCAAGGCATGCTGTACCTCACCCAACAACCGCCCGCCCAACGCACCGTTGATTAACCCACAAGGCAGGTTCCTGCTCGCCTTGCCTCACCGCAAAAAGCGATTCATCTATATATGCCGCTGATGGCGGACCAGAAGCATCGCCCTGTTTTCCTGTCATTGTAAAACCTGACAACGCATTCGCTATGCTTGTGGAGCGCATAGCGTTCCACAGCCGGCATGCTCACGCTTAACAGGGGTGAGGAAACGGTCGTCATTGCCAGGACAGGACAAACGGGTTATCAAGCATCCATGCCCGACTCTCCCGCATATCGCAGCGCGCCTTTGGCCACAGATCGCCTGCCGCCTGGCATCCCTTACATTGTAGGCAATGAGGCGGCCGAGCGTTTCAGCTATTATGGCATGCGCGCCATTCTGATGGTGTTCATGACCCAGTATCTGCTTAACAGCGACGGTACCACTGCAGTTATCAGTAGCGATGAGGCCAAAGGCTGGTTTCACCTGTTTGTCTCTGCTGTCTATTTCACCCCGCTGCTCGGCGCAGTGATTGCCGACGGTATGCTGGGCAAATACCGCACCATTATTTTATTGTCGCTGGTCTACTGTCTGGGTCATCTGGCACTGGCCGTGGACCATACAACACTGGGGCTGGCTCTGGGGCTGGGATTGATCGCACTGGGAGCGGGCGGCATCAAGCCCTGCGTGTCATCGCACCTCGGCGACCAGTTCAATCCGGCCAACGGCCATTTACTGCCACGGGTATTCGGCTGGTTTTACTTTGCCATCAATATCGGCGCCTTCGCCTCGATGCTGATTACCCCCTGGTTACTGCAGCACTTCGGGCCGGCAGTGGCCTTTGCCGTGCCGGGCATACTGATGCTTATCGCCACCCTGATCTTCCGGGCCGGGCGGTATCAATTTGCCCATCTGCCACCAACCGGTATGCGCTTCGTGCGCGACAGCTTCAGCGGCGATGGCCTGAGGACACTGGGGCGACTGTCTGTGATTTATCTGTTTGTCGCCGTGTTCTGGGCCCTGTTTGACCAGACCGGCTCGAGCTGGGTGCTACAGGCGCAGCAGATGGATCGCTCACTGTTCGGTTTTGAACTGCTGCCATCGCAGATGCAGGCTGCCAATCCGTTGCTGGTGATGCTGCTGATCCCGCTGTTCAGTTACCTGATTTATCCGGCCATCAATCGCATCTTTGCCCTGACCGAACTGCGTAAAATCAGCATCGGCATGTTTGTCGCCGCAGCAGCCTTCGCTATACCCTGCTGGATTCAGCTACAGATCGACCACGGTCTGGCACCGCATATCCTCTGGCAGCTATTGGCCTATATTGCCCTGACCAGCGCCGAAGTGATGGTCTCCATTACCTGTCTGGAATTCTCCTATACGCAGGCACCGGCCAGTATGAAATCCTTTGTCATGGCTTTTTTCATGCTGTCGATATCCATAGGCAACCTGTTTACCAGTGGCGTGAACTTCTTTATTCATAACAGCGATGGCAGCAGCAAGCTGGCCGGCGCTGACTACTTTATCTTTTTCACCATACTGATGCTGGTCACAGCCTGCCTGTTTGCCCTTGCCGCCCGCTTCTACCAAGGCAAACGCCACCTGCATCCGTCGGCGCCACAACAGTAGGTTCTTTAGCGCATGCGCCAGAGGCAAGGTGTGGAGCCGGCCAGCAGCTTGCAAGAGAGTGAGCGGGCGCTGCCGCTGACTCGACCACCGGAAATGGTGGTTTGCCTGAGCGACACATACAATCACCACATAAAAAAGCCCAGCCGCACAAAGTACGGCTGGGCAGAAATATAGAACGATTCGCTGTTATAGATCGATGGTGACCCCGGCAAAGATGGAGCGACCCATGCCCGGCACCGCGACACCCCAGGGAACAGCAGTACCCATTGTCGCTCCTTGACCAAGGTATGCGCCGCCCAGTGGATGGTTGTAGAAGCGGTCCAGAAGATTGCTTACGCCGACATCAAGGCGAACCTGGTTCCACTGATAAGTGCTATGCAGGTTCACCAGCGTGTACCCCCCCGTCACCATTTCATTTCTGACCTTCGACACATTCTTCTTGGCGGCAACCATCTCAACATCAACACTGCCGGTCCAGCCACCCAGAGCATGCTCAAGGCCCATATGCCCATTCAGAGGCATGATATTGTACAGGTTTTCCCTGGTTACCCTGTTCTTGCCGCGAACGGAATTCATCAGACCTTTGGCGGTTACACTGCCGTAGCTGTTGTCGCTAACGAGGAGATCCCCTGAGAGATCGACACCGTACATATGGGCTGACTGGTTGACGAACTGCAGGTAGACGAAGGCATTGGTCGCTGTCTGGTTGGCCGCACCGCAGTTGGCATTGGCAGAGCTACAACGTGCTGCATCCACATGGTCGCTGATGTAGGTGTAGTAAGGCGATACCTTCACGCCCCACTGTTTCCTGTCAGCATCATGGAGATCAACCGTGGCGCTAATGGTATGTGACGACTCAGACTTCAAATTAAGATTGCCAACATAACCATTGCCATCACCGGCCATATTCACCATGCGCATCATCATACCGGCAGTGGACCATGTGTAGCGCTCATAAAGATTCGGAGAGCGGGTCTTCATGGCGTAACCGAGCTCAATTGTCTTGTTCTCATCCGGAGTAAAACGTACCAGCGCAGTCGCATCGATATTGTTGTCGATCTTCTTGCGATTTGCGGCATTAAAAGCGGTGGCTTCTGCGCCCTGGAAGGCCATCACCGTATTATATCCCTGAACAGTGCCTGTATTCATATCAACACGCTCGAATCGCAGGCCCAACTGGCTGAGCCAGCTACTGCTCACCTGTGATTCCCACTCGCTGTAAACCGCCATTCGATCGCGCTTGCCGCCATTGATGTTCCAGAAGACATTCGGCGCCATCATTGCTCCACCGGAAGGATTCCACCAATCATCCAGTCGGTACTGCTGATACTCTGCACCGACCCGCAGCAGATCAGCAGACGAGAGGTCAATGTTTGCCTTCAGCGAGGCGCCCAGGTTTTTACCCTCGGTATCCATGGGCATACCGCGGGCAACCCCGCCGTAAAGAAACTGTTTGTTCTGGCCAAACTGCATGGCGTGTTTGGTGTTTTCGAAATAGATGCGCGATGCCAGGTTGCCCCAATCGAACTCACTGGTCACACCCATATTTGCCTGAATGCTATTGTTGCCGGTCATATCCATGCGCTGATTTGTCCAGCCCTGATTAGGGATCTCCTGAAAACCGAGTTTCAGATCGATCATGTGGCTGCCCTTCAGCACATCGATGGCAAGAGCGTGGTTGGTTGACTCATACATGCTTGAGCCAACCTCATCGGCGGCCAGCCACCCTCGATCTACTGCGGCAAGACCCGCTGCCTTGAAGTCGCCACCAGCCTTGTAATTTTTATTCGCCTTCACAGTGGAGCCGTTATATCTGACACTGGCTGTTTCAGTAGCGGCCGTTGCAGAGGCATTGCCTCCCAGAACATTGCCGTTGCTGCGATAGAAGGTGCCGATCTGCCCCTTTAACAGTGAACCTTCACCGGGTTTGGCAAATTCAGGGCTTTCAGATTCGACCAGAATTGTTCCACCAATACTGTCTCCCCCCATACTTACCGGTGAAATACCGGCAAAAACCGTCGCACTGCCTACATTGCTCGGGTCGATGTAGGAGAGTGGCGGGTTCATATGGTTGGCACAAGCGGATACCAGGTCCATGCCATCTACTTTGATACGAAGTCGATCATCAGCCAGACCATGGATCGTTGGCAAGCTGGAGACGCCACCTGCACCCTGAAGATTCACGCCGGGTGTGTTTTTCAGCAAGCCCGCGGTGTCGCTTGTTGCTACAGACTTCGATTTCAGCTCATCCTTACCTACCACTGTGCAAAGGGCCGCCTCCGTGTCGACTGAAGCCGCATTGACCTTGATGGTCGGAAGATTCTCTTCTGCCCATGCATGACCTTGCGCCATACCGATGGCTAGCACGGAAAACATCAGATACCTCACACACAATGGCGATGCTGCAGCTTTATGCATTTTCCTGTTTCGTGACAAGACATGCCCTTCTTTACTGGAGAAGGTCCTTTTGAAAATCATGATATACTCTCCCTCAATTGCAGACGCACTGTCGACGACTGAAAGCCTGCGACTGCATTCGGTGTTATTTGCCTGGCGGCGGATCTTACCGATGGGGAGCTTTCGTAAAATGTGGCATAATGTCGCGGATGCAGCGACAGGTCACATGCCTTGGGTCATCATCGCTAATCAAATAGCCGGGTAACCTGCAAATATCACTGTTATCATAAATTTCTCAGGTGGATTAATGCATCTACCTGAGTACTCAGTGTCATCGCGCATCATCAAAGCCAAAGTGCGCTATGAACTGCCGGCATCATATCCATCGCCGGTATGATAAGTCTAAGCCATGGCAGGGAGACAACAGATAGTTGTTCACACAATTACCGACCGCCCGGATTTGGCCGAACCTAGACTTTGGTGACGGGCGTAAAACGGCCAAACCCGGACGGTCAGAATTTTATAAAAGTATAAGGTATAGGCTTTTGAACCTTGAGCTTTCTGTGAACGAATTCCTAAAAAGCCCTGCCCCTTACATTGCGAATTGGAGGTGGCAAAGTGGTTAAATGCGCGAAACAAGACATGACCTCCAAGTTTGCTTTGCTACATCGTCTGATTTCAGGTGAAATTGAGCTCCTTGAAGCCAAAGGGCTTATGGATGGGTTACAGCGAAACGGAGGCGAAAATGGCGAGGGCTGATTTATTAACCAGCTTAGTTAAGTTTGGAGTCAGCGGGGACAAGCCCCGTTTTCGCAAGGTTGCAGAGGCTATTATCGCAGAGGAAAGAGCTAAGCACCACACCGTATTGGCCGATAAGCTGGGAAAATTGCTTCAGTATTCAGAGTCAGAGCAGAAACCAGTCGGTAACGGAGCACCCGCACAACTTTCAACCCATCGGATTGATAATCTCCTGTATGAGATTTCACCTCAAAAACGGCTAGATGATCTTATTCTTCCAGATGAGGTGGGCCAGATATGCCGTGAATTAGTTCAGGAGCATCATCGCGCAGACTTGCTGCGCTCTTATAATCTTGAGCCACGAAACAGGGTCTTGCTTATCGGGCCTCCAGGAAATGGAAAAACATCTCTTGCTGAGGCATTAGCAGAATCACTCATGGTTCCCTTGTATGTTGTTCGATACGAGGGGGTTGTGGGTACATTCCTTGGCGAGACTGCAATCAGGTTGCGCCGTCTAATTGAGCATGCCTGTACTCGGAAATGTGTTCTGTTCTTTGACGAGTTTGAAACGCTTGGGAAAGAACGGGGCGACACCCATGAAACTGGTGAGATTAAACGAGTAGTAAGCTCTTTGCTTATGCAGATTGACTCCTTGCCTAGTCACGTTGTCGTCATAGGTGCTACCAACCACCCTGAGCTGTTAGATCGTGCGGTCTGGAGACGATTCCAAGTGAGGGTGGATTTGCCAGAGCCTACTCGCGCACGCCTTGAAGAGTGGTTTGAGCGCTTTCAAAGGAGGTTGGGTATTAACCTCGGATATGCTCCTGGGACCTTGGCAAAAAAGTTGTATGGGTTGAATTTTGCAGAGGTTGAAGAGTTCGGCACCACTGTATTTCGTCAGTATGTTTTAGAACAACCAGAAGCAGATATGAAAGGGATAGTCAGCCGTACATTGAAGCATTGGGCGGCTCGCTCTGCAAAAACGGAACAGGACATCTAAGGGAGTTAATAAATGGCTGAGTTACCCCTTTTACTTTTTCCTTCACCAGAGACTGCTTCGAAGACACCTGGCCATGGAAATGGAGGTAATTTCAAGCGTCCCTCGGTGCAGCGCCAAGGGGAAAGGCTCTCGCCGGTGTTTCAGCAACTCCAAAACTCATTCAGAGCCAGAAATGTTGAACTGCAGCAAACACCTGCTGGAATTGATCCTGAGCAGGTACTTGTCATTGAGACGGTCGGCAACGTTGAGGATTTTGCTAATGCAGTTAAGAAAATCCGCGGGCTTGAATGGATGGGAGAGCTTGCGCTTGAAAACATTGCGCCCGATGATGATTTTCAGGATGAAAAAGACCCATCGAAAGAACTAAGTGGCCGCCTCTACCTAGTTATGGGCAATCAGTCAGCGATGACTCAAATGTTGTCGCTTTGGCAAAGATACCTTGATAATCCTGCAGACATGAATTTCAAAAGTGGCGACTATCGTGGTCTGGCCAAATTTAAAGATGTGTTCCTTCACCTCAAGGACATCCGAAGGTGGGGGGTACAAGATCGCTTGGCTGAGAAAGAGGTCTTTGATGTTTGGAAGGAGAATCTTGCTTTCGATAGTCAAAGGAATATCCGCTTTGAAGCTGAGTTGTGGTATAGGGGGAGTGAAGAAAAACGTCTTGAAAGCGAGAGCATTGTTACCGAGTTAATAAGGGAACTTGGCGGCAGTGTTATTTCCCAGTGCGCCATTTCTTCTATCGCTTACCATTCCGTACTCGGTGAAATTCCAGCTCAAGCAGCCTTGAATATTCTAGAACTGCCTGAAGTGGATCTTATCAAATGTGAAAACATCATGTTTTTCAGGCCTACAGGCCAAATGGCTACCGGAAGGGAACCAGAGGAAGGTGAGGTTTCTGACTGTGCCTTATTAGTTGAGGCGGCTCCTGTTGGGAAGCCGATTGTTGCAGTGCTTGATGGTCTTCCATTGGAAAATCACCAGCTGCTTTCTGGACGGCTCATTGTGGATGATCCTGATGACTGGGCTTCGGAGTATTCCTCAATTGACCGGCGACATGGCACAGCCATGACATCATTAATCGTGCACGGGGATTTGGGTGGAGGAGCATTACCGCTAAATAAGCCGGTGTATGTTAGGCCGATTATGAAGCCAAATCCGACAGATTTCAGATCACCTCGGGAAGAGTGTGTGCCAGAAGATGTAATTTTTGTGGATTATATACACAGAGTTGTTAAACGGATGATGGAAGGTGATGCTGATGAAGAGGCGGTTGCACCATCGGTTAAGGTGGTTAACCTTTCGATTGGTGATCGTTCCCGCCATTTTTCGCAGGCGATGAGTCCGCTTGCTCGGTTGCTGGATTGGCTCAGTGCAAAATACAACATCTTGTTTGTAATTAGCTCTGGCAATCATTCTGAGGCAATTGAAACTGACATGACACGCCAGGACTTTGAAGCCCTTTCTTCCAGCGAGCGCGAAGCTCTGATTGTAAAAAAAATCTATGGGGATGCTCGGCACCGTAGATTACTATCTCCTGGAGAAAGCATTAATGGCCTGACTGTTGGTGCTTCCCATCATGACCTTTCATCTGGTGGCATGACTGGGCATTTGATAGATGTTTTCGAGTCGGCACTTCCAAGTCCGGTTTCTGCGTTCGGTTTGGGTTATAGAAGAGCGGTCAAACCGGATTTTCTTTTTTCAGGGGGAAGAGCCCTTTATAGCATCTCACTTACTTCGGGTAATGCACCCCTGCAATTCAGTAATAGAAAAGTGCCGCCAGGAAATCAAGTGGCGGCTCCGAGTGCCAGTCCAGGAGAGACTAATAAAAGCCAGTATTGTTGTGGCAGTAGCAACTCTGCTGCATTAACAAGTCGTGCAGCAGCCATCTGCTATGACCATCTTGCCGAAATATTTTCGGAACAAGCACCGGAAGTGGATTTTACTATTTTCGGAGTCCCTATCCTTAAAGCAATGCTGGTACATGGGTGTCGCTGGGGTGATGCAGGGGCTACTCTGGAGAGGCTTTTGCTGCCCGATACAAACAGGAGGCAGATCAAAAGCTGGGTTTCGCGCTGGATGGGGTACGGCCTTCCTGATATTGATAAGGTGCTAGGGTGTAACGAGCAGCGTGCCACATTACTTGGATTTGGACAGCTGAATGATGGTGAAGCACATGTTTATGAGCTGCCTCTACCTCCTTCGCTGAATGCGCAACGCGAAAAACGCCGGTTCACGGTTACTCTTGCATGGCTTTCACCCATAGCAGCATCAACTCAGCGCTATAGAGAGGCACAGCTTTGGTTTGATTTCGAAGATGGAAAGAAGTCTCGAGAGAAGCTGAAGGGCAAGTTGCGTGTAACTGGAATTGATAGTGACAGTGATATTACCCGAAGGGGGACTGTTCAGCATGAGATTATTGAAGGGGAAAGTGCTGTCGCAATTTCTGATGGAGACACCATTAAAATCAAAGTAAATTGTCGCAAGGATGCTCGAAAATTTGGGGCTCCTGTTGCTTACGGGTTGGCTGTATCCCTTGAAGTGGCAGAAGGCGTTAACCTTCCAATATACAATGACATCCGCACACGAATTACTCCTGCTATTGAAATTCGAGCTGGTGGACAAGAAACTTAAGAGTCTTATTTTACGCACGTTTTTGTCACCAGGCTACTCACACATCTAAAGTGAAAGGGGGCAGAGTCCTATTGCTGTTCTCTCTAAGGGTTTCGAGGACACAATACATATTTTATCACTACCGCTGACCGTCGGGGTTTGGCCGACTACTGCCGATCACTAGGAGCAGTAGTTGGCCGAGTCCTACAGATAATGGGTAGAAACGGTTCATGATTCAGTTCCAGGCCATAGGACAAGAGTTATGTTTAATAAAACGCAGGTTGCTATCAATCAAGGTACACCAGAAAGAGCGTTAACAATATAACCGGAAGTGACTGGCACCCCTGCCGCTTTCCCACGTTTGATTATTTATTTTGGCAAGCCGGCCAGCAGGAATCAATACTCGCGCAGAACGCTTCCCGCAAATTCGCAATAAACAAAAATGGCCTCAGGAAAAATCACCTGAGGCCTTTTTATAACAACCACTATCCGCTTACCTGTTACACCTTGCGGGCATGCTGCGTATTCCGGTCGAACGTGACACCTGATTCCGCTGGAACGCGGCACCCCATTCCGATTGAAGTCGGCACCTGATTCCGGTGA
>PFXI01000049.1:0-18645 GCA_002791575.1 Zetaproteobacteria bacterium CG_4_9_14_3_um_filter_54_145
GACTTACCCTACCAGAAGGGAGTTTTTTCGCCTCTTCTCAGAGGCTTAATTCAGCAGGTTTGAAGACTTTTGCAAGAGGCTCAATAGAGTGCCTATCTCATACTGTGACGCGGTGCTATTGCGAATGCATATCCGATTTCACCCGAGACACCGCCATGCACAAGAGACCCTATTCATATACTTCACCTTTCCTCTGCGTAACTTTGCGTCCTTTGCGATGAGTCGCTTTTGAATGGTGAAAGATTTTAATCTCTGCCTATTTCCCACTCATATGACGCCGGATCAGGATGGCGTTGCCGATCACCAGCAATGAGCTCAGCGGCATCGCCAGTGCGGCGAATACCGGCGTTACCCAGGCAGCCATCGCAGCCGGTACCAGCACAACATTATAGGCCAGCGACAATATCAGGTTCTGGCGCACGGTTTTTAGCGTCCGTTGCCCCAGTGACAGCGCCCAGGGAATCTTGCGCAGATCACTACCCATCAGCACAATATCCGAGCACTCCATCGATACATCGGTTCCACCACCCATGGCAATGCTGATATCGGCCTGAGCCAACGCCGGCGCATCATTGATACCGTCCCCTACCATTAGCACACACTCTCCCTGCTGCTGCAGCCTGAGCACTTCGTTCACCTTCTCTTCCGGCAGCACCTCAGCAATGACATGCATCGGCATATCCGCTTCTGCCGACAGATACTGTTGCAGATGCTGTGCAGCTGCTTTGGAGTCGCCTGTCAGCAGCGTCATACCGACTCCCCGCTGCGCAAGATCCGCGACAAAGGCAACCGCCCCCTCACGCAACTGATCTTCAATGTGCAGCAGTCCCAGCACAACCCCATCCGCCGCAACCAGCAGGGCTGAGCCCATCTCCGACTCGATGCGCGTGCAGCGTTCAAGCATGCCGGCATCCACACTGATGCCCCGACTCCGCATCAGCCTCTCATTGCCAATCCACACTTCACAATCTGTTTCGCCAACCAGCGCACCTACGCCCATACCCGCAAGTAACTGCTGCTCGCGACAGTCGATAAAGGCCAGGCCGGCCGACTCCACCGATCGGCAGACAGCCGCCGCCAGCGGATGCGAATAGTGTCGCTCCACAGCCCCCGCCAGCTGCAGCACATGATCGGTATCCGTTGAGGCAATGATATCCGCCACCCGCATGCGCCCCTCTGTCAGTGTGCCGGTTTTATCAATCACCACATGCGTAATTTCGGCAAGTCCCTCCAGTGCCTCGCCATTGCGTACCAGCACCCCCATTTTCGCGGCAAAGCCGGTGCTGACAGCGATTGCCATCGGCGTTGCCAGTCCGAGCGCACAGGGACAGGTGATAATCAGCACTGCAGTCGCGGCCAGCAGGGCCGTATCAACATCCGAATGCATCCACCAGTAGAGAAATGTACAGGCCGAGAGCAGCAGGGTGATGAAGACAAACCACGGCACAATGCGATCGGCCAACCGTTGCACACGCGCCTTAGAGCCCTGGGCCGACTCTACCAGATGAATGATGCGAGCCAGCACCGTAGTCGCCCCTGCCTGCTCCACCTGCATGATCAGCGGCGCTTCGCCATTCACCGTACCGCCAGCCAGCCTGTCGCCTATCCGCTTATGCACCGGGCGGGATTCACCGGTCAGCATCGACTCATCGGTATGGGAATCACCATCAATGACAAGTCCGTCTGCCGGTACCTTGTCACCCGGTCTGATGCGTAGCCGGTCTCCTGTTGCCAGCTTGCGCACGCTGACCCGCTCCTCCCCGTCAGCTGTCAGACGCGTGGCCATACGGGGCTGCAGCTCCAGCAGACGCAGGGTTGCCGATGAGGCATTGCGCCGCGCAAGCGCTTCGAGGTACCGCCCCACCAGAATGACAAACAGAAATGTAACCACTGTATCAAAGTAGACGTGCGGGCCGGCCTCTATGGTCTGCAACAGGGAGTAGCTATAGGTGGCCAGCGCACCAATGGCGACCGGCAGATCCATACTGAGCCGCGCCTGCCGCAGTCCGCGCAGTGCAGCAGTGATGATCGGACCGCCGGAATAGAATAGCACCGGTGTTGCAATGGCAAAGCTTACCCAGTGAAAAAAATGGCGGTATTCGTCGCTGATGCCTGAAAATGCGCCTGCATAGAGGGCGATGGAGATCCACATGATATTCATCGCACCGAAACCGGCAAAGCCCAGACGAAACAGCAGACGCCGGTTTTGCTGCTTCAGTTTGCCCTCTGCATTTTCCAGATTGAATGGCACCGCTGCATAACCGAGTGCCGTCAGGCGTCTGAGCACATCCGGCAGGTTGACCTGATCGGGCCGCCACTGCAGCAGCAAGCGGTGATGTACCAGGTTGACCTCTGCCCGGTTAATGCCGCGCATGCCGGCTAGTGCCTTTTCAATCAACCAGACACAGGCGGCGCAGTGAATACCGTCGACCATCAGGTTGGCTTCCAGAGAGCCATCGGCAAGGTGGCGGACAAACTCCTGCTGCACTTCATTCAGCTCGTATTGATCGATATCGGCAGGGGCATCCGGCGGCGGCGCCATGGCCGCTTCCCGCTGCTGCAGGCGCTGGTAGAAACTCTCCAGCCCGGCATCATGGATCACCTGACATACACTCAGGCAACCCGCACAGCAGAAAAGATGCTTCTCTCCCGCTACATCACCGGCACAGGCCGATGCACCTGTGGCCGGCAAACCGCAATGAAAACAGCCCTGATCCGGATAGCGGTCGGCAGCTGCTGCGCTGCTCCCGCCTGCAGCGTTACTTTTGGACAAAAATGCGCTGGGCAGTATCGAAATGCTGACCATCGGCATCAATGCGGGCGATCACATCCCAGTTGCCAGGCAGCGGGAAATTCACGCTAGCGGCGAACGTACCTGTATCCACCAGCTTCAGCTCCACCTTGAAATCATCTTCAGCATTGTCGGGACGATAAGCTGCCAGGGTTACATTGCCGCTGCGCACAGGTTGCCCCTGATGATCCATCACATACAGCCTGCAGGTCTGTGCATCGTTGACGCTCAGCTGATCCGGTACCAACAGCTGCAAACGCCATGCGGTAGGCAACTCATCGTGGCGTATCTGTGCATCATGGAAATAATTTTTACTGCGCTCGTAGTAATCCTTCACCACCAGATTCGGAGGAAAGATAAAGGCATAGGTGATAAAAGCGATATTGACCGACACTGTAACCGCCACGACTGCCAGTATCCCCCGTAACCATGGGTTCGTCAGGTCCTGCTTTAATTGTGCGCTCAACATATCTTCTCCTCTCTGCACGCCCTGCCGGGGTGCCAACCGCAATCAAACACCGCCCTAGTACCCTGCAGGACCGATAAATACGGACTCATACTCCATGCGGATGACCGGGGACTCAAGGCTTTCCAGTACAAAATGAATCGGCATTTTCTTTCCCTTCAATACGCCCGGCTCTGCCGCCAGAAAGAGATGAAACGGAATCATTTTTCCGGCTTCCAGCACAATGCCGTTGCCCGCCTCGCCAACTATTTTTATACCATCCACGCCTTCCACAGTGAGTTTGAAGTGCAGCTCTGCCGGTGTTTTATTCAGTGCCTTGATGGTATATTTGTTCTGCACAGTACCATTTCCCATCTGAATAAACAGCGGCTGTCTGGCATGAACAACAGATAGCTCTACCGGCGGAATATGGGTCATACCATAGACAATGCCCGCAACTGCCAGCAAAAAGATGGTGCTATAGGCTATCACGCGCGGACGTTTGAATAACGGCGGCAGCACTTCCCCCGCCATGACTTTTTCCGAGGCGTAACGGATCAGCCCGCGCGGACGGTCAACTTTGCCCATGATGCTGTCACAGGCATCGATACACATGCCGCATGTAATGCACCCTTCCTGCATCCCTTCACGGATATCCACACCTGTCGGGCAGACGCCGACACACAGTTTACAATCGATACAGTCGCCACGCGATTCACTGCCCGCGCCCCGTACCTTGCCCCGCGGTTCGCCACGCGCCACATCATAGGTCGGCAGCTCTGTATCCTTATCCACCATCACACTTTGAATGCGGGCGTAGGGACAGAGCCAGAAGCAGACTTGCTCACGCATGAAGCCGGCAAACACATAGGTACCAAAGATAAATGCCGCCAGCACGACCCAGGCAACCATGGGCGCATCCAGCGTCAGATAACTGTGCCACAAGGCAAACGCATCGGTGAAATAGGCGGCAAAAGTTACACCGGTGACAATAGAAATCAGCAGCCACAGTGTATGCTTGAACAGTTTCAAGCGTATTTTACGGGCATTCCACGGAGCGGCATCGAGCTTTCGGCGCTGTACCGGATTACCTTCAATTTTATCTTCCAGCCATGTAAACCAGTCTGTCCAGACGGTCTGGAAACAGAAATAGCCGCACCACACGCGCCCGATCACCGCGGTAAGTCCGAACAGCGTCATGGCCAGCAGTATCAGCACCAGTGACAACATCCAGATATCCTGTGGCCAGAGCGTCGTGGAGAAGAGGTGAAACTGGCGCTTGGGAATATCAAACAGAATGGCCTGATGCCCCTCCCAACGGAAGTAGGGCGTGATCATGTAGAGTATCCACAAGGTCGATGCGTACCACTTAAGCGAGCGGAAACGGCCGGGCATGCGCTTGGCATGGATGGTTTCGCCACCGGTATTCACATGCCAGTGTGTCGCATCCGCATAGAGATCGTCTATATTAACCGGCTCTTGTTCCGCCATATTAACTCCTTGTTGCATCCATAAATTAAAGTATATTCCTATATACTAATTTATTAGCTTCTCTGTGCAACCACTGTTTATCCATCGCCAATAGAAAAGGGAGGCTCAATGAACCTCCCTCCCCCAGTTTGTGCGACTTCCGACTACTCTGAATCTTCCGGCTCGCCCATTTTCTTGATGACAAAGTATGCTGCAAAAATGCCTACAAGAATCGTGCCTGCCACTGCCAGAATCACGCCTATCACTACTGCATCCATATTCGTCTCCTATTTCCCGCCGCCCAGTTCATGAACCTTGACCGCCAGCATCTTGATCGCTTCAGGACTTAGTTTGCCACCGAATGCAGGCATAATGGCAATGCGCGTATTCGGCACATCCTCCTGGTTTACACCATAACGGATGGTGCGCAGCACATCATCACGACTGCTGCCGAAACGCCAGATAGCATCCGTCAGGCTGGCCGCGCCGCTACCCAGTTCGTTGACAGCGCCACCGGCGGCATCATCACCATGACAGCCGTTACAGCCGGCTTCGTTGAATTGAATCAGCCCCTCCTCTGTCGCCTTGCCCTGTGATGCGGCAATAACAAAATCGGCCAGCTGGTTGATGACTGCATCATCAAGCATATCGGCATGCGCAGGCATATTGCCCTGACGGCCATCGGTGATGCTTTCAACAATCGTGTCGAAATCGCCACCGAACAACCATGCATCGTCAGCCAGATTGGGGAACAGACCCGGCGCACCTTCACCACCCGCACCGTGACAGCCGGCACAGTTATCACCGAAGATCGCCTTGGCGGATGATTCGGCAAAATTGCGCATACCGGCATCGGCCAATAGTGCCTGCCCGTCCATCGCTGCAACCTTCTTCAGATATGGCGCCTTGATTGCATCATTTTCGGCAACAGCTTCCTTGAACTCCTTGATCTGCGTCCAGCCAAGGATGCCCTTGGTCGAATCGTGAACCAGCGGAATAGCCGGATAGAGAATGAAATAGATGATACAGAAAATCCAGCCGGCGTGGAATGCGATCATCCACCAGCGCGGCGGCGGATTGGTTAGCTCGCGGATTCCGTCCCACTCGTGTCCCGTATCCGGGGCATGTTGCGGCTTATTTGGTTTGGCCATGTCCAACCTCCCTCTTCACATCCTCATCATCATTTACAAAATCACGGTACTGTTCAAATTTCTCGCGGTTTGACGGTCTGAATATCCACGTATAAAGAACAACCATCAGCGCAGTAAGAACCAGTACAATAATCAACCCGGTCCAGTCGGCCCGTGTCATGGCCTCCCAGTCCGTATGAAGGTACTCGCTCAGACTATTCACGATAGTCCTTCCCTTTCTCGAATTTCACCATCGTGCCGAGCACCTGCAGATAGGCAACAACCGCATCCATTTCGTTCTTGCCTTCAACAGCTGCGGCAGCACCGGCAAAATCGGCATCCGTATAGGGGACACCTACCATGGCCAGCGCACGCATCTTCTTCTCGGTCAGCGTCACATCAATAGGATGATCTTCGAAAAATGCATAATCAGGCATCACCGATTCAGGTACGAGCGAGCGTGGTGCGCGCAGATGCTGGACCTGCCACGCGTTGGAGTATTTACCACCGACGCGCGCCAGATCCGGTCCTGTACGCTTGGAGCCCCACTGGAACGGATGATCATACTTGGATTCCGCCGCCAGCGAGTAGTGGCCATAGCGTTCCTTTTCATCACGGAACGGACGAATCATCTGTGAATGGCAGAGGTAGCAGCCTTCACGGATATAAACATCCCTCCCTTCCAGCTCCAGGGCTGAATAGGGACGAATGCTGTCCTCTTCCTTGGTCAACTTCTCTATCGTGTTATCGAGATAAAACAGGGGAACAATTTCCACGATGCCGCCGATGGAAACGACGATACCCACCATGATGAGTAGTCCCCAGATGTTTTTTTCGAGTTTTTCCTGAAATGACATGTCAGTCCCCCTTATGCCCGAGCTGCCCGTGCAGCCTGTGCAGCAGCTTTAGGCTGACCGGCTCCACGAATCGTCATCACAATATTGTACAGCATAATCACCGCACCCAGCAGCACCAGCAGGCCGCCGACTGATCGCAATACATAGTAGGGATGCATGGCGACAACTGTTTCAGCAAATGTATAAACCAGATTGCCGTAGTCGTCTGTCGCACGCCACATCAGCCCCTGCATGATGCCGGATACCCACATCGCACAGATATAGATCACGGTACCGATGGTGTGAATCCAGAAATGCGAGTTAACCAGTGGTACCGAATGAATCTCGGTCTTCCACAGGCGGGTAACCAGATGATAGATAGCACCGATAGATACCATCGCCACCCAACCCAGCGCACCGGAATGCACATGGCCGATCGTCCAGTCCGTGTAATGGGAGAGAGCGTTCACGGTTTTCAGCGACATCACCGGACCTTCAAAGGTGGACATCGCATAGAAGGCCAGCGACACCACCAGGAAGCGCAGCACATAGTCATCTCGCAACTTGTGCCAGGCGCCGGAAAGCGTCATCAGGCCGTTGATCGCACCGCCCCAGGACGGGATGATCATGGCTATCGAAACAGCTGCACCGAGGGATCCCGCCCAGTCGGGCAGAGCGGTGTATTGCAGATGATGCGCGCCCAGCCAGACATAGCCGAACATCAGCGCCCAGAAATGCAGTACAGAGAGGCGGTAGGAGAAGATAGGCAGATTCGCCTGCTTCGGAATGAAGTAGTACATGATGCCGAGAAAGCCTGCAGTCAGGAAGAAACCAACTGCATTATGTCCCCACCACCACTGAATCATGGCATCCTGCACGCCGGAGAAGAGCGAATAGGATTTGGTCATGGTGACAGGAATAGCCAATGAATTGACCACATGCAGGTAAGTAATCATCACCATCATGCCCAGGAAGAACCAGTTGGCCACATAGATATGTGAGCTCTTTCTGTTGGCGATGGTCATGACAAAGTTAAACATATAGGAGAGCCAGACCACTGCGATAGCAATATCAACAGGCCACTCCAGCTCAGCGTACTCCTTGCCCTGAGTCCAACCCATCGGGAAGGAGATCACAGCCGCAACAATAATCAGATTCCAGCCCCAGAAAGTGAACCAGGCCAGCCCATTACTCCACAGCGGAATTGCACAGGTACGCTGGACCACATAAAAAGCTGTCGCCATCAGTGTACAGCCACCGAATGCGAAGATCACCGCATTGGTATGCAATGGACGCAGGCGTCCGAAGCTGAGGTATTCATTGAAGTTCAGTGCAGGGAACGATAGCTGCCAAGCGATAAGATCGCCCACCAGCGCGCCTACAATAAGATAAACCACTGCACAGATGGCAAATGCTTTCACGATGCCAAAATTGTAGTTGGGGTTTTCTGCGGAATTTCCGACCACTTTCTCCACCTCCTTGGGATTGAAAAGTATATACGGGATTCTAGTTAAGGAATTTTAATTGTACATACTTTTTTGCATCATCATAATATAATAATGCTTTTATAGGATGGCCAATAACAGCTGCCATGATAGCACACCGGCAAGTCGCAGCCATGACAGCAGATGCACTCGATTTTGCCAGCAACCGCACTTCCGTTTACCCTTCGCCGCCCCCAAGGTTAACAATGGTTTAAGCAACAGGAGATGGTTATGCGTTTTGACTGGAGTATTGAAGAGATTGAAGGCTTGTTTACGCTGCCATTCAATGACCTGATGTTTCGCGCACAGCAGGCCCACCGCGCCCATTTCGATGCCAATGAGGTGCAACTCTCCACCCTGCTGTCAATCAAAACCGGCGGCTGTCCGGAAGACTGCAAGTACTGCCCGCAATCCTCGCGCTACACGACCGATGTCGAATCCGAGCTGCTGATGAAGAAAGATGAGGTCATGAAGGCCGCCCGCATCGCCAAAGAAAAGGGCGCATCCCGTTTCTGCATGGGTGCTGCATGGCGTGAGCCGAAGGGTCGCGCATTCGACCTTGTGCTGGACATGATTCGCGAAGTCAAAGCCATGGATATGGAAGCCTGTGCCACGCTCGGCATGCTTACCCCCGAGCAGGCCGCCAAATTGAAGGATGCAGGGTTGGACTACTACAACCACAACATCGATACCGATCCGGAATATTATAAAGAGATTATCTCCACCCGCACCTATGAAGACAGACTGGATACACTGAAAAATGTCCGCGCCGAAGGCATGAGCGTCTGCTGCGGCGGCATTGTCGGCATGGGCGAAAGCCTGGGCAATCGCGCCGGCATGATCGCCCAGCTCGCGCGCATGAGTCCGCATCCTGAGTCGGTGCCGATCAATATGCTGGTCAAGGTAGCCGGCACACCGATGGAGGAGTTGGACGATCTCGACCCGTTCGACTTTATCCGCACCATCGCCGTTGCCCGCATCACCATGCCATCATCGCATGTGCGTCTCTCCGCCGGACGCGAGGTGATGAATGAACAGATGCAGGCGCTCTGCTTCCTGGCCGGTGCTAACTCGATTTTTTACGGCGAGAAACTGCTGACCACTGGCAATCAGGATGCCGAAAAGGATCAGGCGCTGTTCGCCCGCCTAGGCATTCGCCCGGAAGAGCGGCCTACCCCGTCGAGTCGACGCATAGCCAACGCCTGACGCATGGGTCATTAAGAATCTTTTCACCGCAGGAGACACAAAGGACGCAGAGGAAGGCAAAGCAGTGTAGAGAAAACAACGGCTGCCATCTTTGACACCGGGATTTACCCTGCCCCCCCCCTGCAAAGGTAGTAATTATCTTCGCTTCCTTGCTTCTCCCCTGCGGTGAATGCTTTTAGCATGTTTTTTATCGGTGCTGGGTAGCACGCATAGTATGAAGCTAGCCCATGGATCTGCGGCGTCACGCCTGCACCCGCGCAGGCCCATCACTACAGCCGCAGCCGGTCACTCGCCAGACTTTTCAACAACCAGCACCCGGAACGGCCACAGCGGAACACCGATCATCATATCGAGGATGACATGGCCGCCGGCCTTCTTCAGGACCGGCGCGACATCAACGGCCCTGCAGCCCATCGACAGCGAGGGGATTTTCCAGGCGATCTCTTCCACACCGTCCGCCAGCCACCTGACCAGCGGCTTTGCCGGCACGGCGGAGTGCGCGATACCAATCCGGCCACCCGGTTTGACGACGCGGTACATCTCCAGCGCCCCCTGATCCGGATCATAGAGAGGGCAGAGACTGTAGGTAGAGATGACCGCATCAAAACTGTCATCGGCAAATGGCAGCTGGCACATATCGCCGGTCTCAAACACAAGCCGGGTCTCAACATCGTCCATAGCGGCTTTTGTCCTGGCTTGCCCCAGCATCTCATCACTGAGATCAAAGAGGGTAACGCTACCGCCAGCGCCTGTTTTGCGCGCAGCCAACAGGCCGGCAGAGCCGGTACCGGCCCCCGCATCCAGCACATCGTCACCGGCTCGCACGGTCTTCTCCACCACCATGCGCCTGCCGCGCTGATCGGATTTTGCCGTGAGCAGGCCGTGCTGCAGGTCATAGCGACCGGCAATACGGCTGCAGATTAATTTAAGCGGTGCAATACCCAGACCCTTGCGCACATCTATACCCCGGCCAATCGAAACTGCTTGGCAGGGTCATTATAGCAGCAATGGCCGACGGCACACATTCACAGACGAATCAGATACACTCCGACAACGGCACAAACAGATCACCATGATGCAGCAGCTGCAGCCGGCAGCCGGCAGGCAGAAACGGCACAACCGCCTGCCGCACCGGCTCCAGCCAGCTTTCGTCGGCGGCCGTAGCGGCATTAAAAATGATACGGGCAGGTTCTCGTCCCATCTGCCTGAGCACCGAGAGCGTCAGCAGTGCATGATTCATCGCCCCGAGTCTGCAACCGACGACCAGCCAGATCTCGCAGCCCGGCATCGCCGCAATCCAGTCACTGACCAGCCAGCCATCACTCAGCGGCACCATCAGGCCGCCAACGCCTTCGATCAGGGTAAGATCGGCCGACTGCCCGTCACACCAGCGCAGCAGCTCAGCAGGCACAATTGATCGCCCTTCTGCAGCGGCAGCCAGTGCCGGGGCCGCCGGAAGTGCAAAACGGTAGAGGCTGATGGCATCCGTATCCTGCAAACCCTGGGCATCCAGCAGTGCCGCTATATCTTCATTGCCGCCTGCAGCATCGAGCCCGCAAGCAATCGGCTTGACTGCACGTGCATCAACGCCTGCCGCCAAAAAGGCCCGCACCGCACCGCTCGTCACCCATGTCTTGCCGGCGTCCGTATCGGTCGCGGTGATAAATACCCGCCGTGTCACACACCCGCCTGTTGAATCGGAATCACACAGTCACCATGTTCATAACCGGCCTCTTTGTACCATGCCTGCCCGTACAATGCCTCGAAGGTTGCACTCAGGCGCCCGTCCTCCATCTGGTAGCGCTCAGGATAGCGCTGCTCCAGCGCCTTTATCAGCGCGCGCCCATAAAGCCCTGCCCGGCGCCCGCGAATGGCCGATGCCGATGCCCCTAACCCCTTCAATTCACGCACCAGCGCCATCACATCGGGATAGGTCAGCGTGAACAGATCGCTGTCTGTTACAGGCATCTCAACCGGCAGCTTCATCAGCGCATCGCCAAGACTCATTACATCGGGAAACGGCAGCACATGACCTGCCCGCTCCGGCTCAATCGATGCCAGCGTCTGCCGCAGCTCCGAGAGCGTACGGCGTCCGAAGGTAGAGAAGAGCATCAGCCCGCCCGGCGCCAGCACACGCCGCATTTCCGACAACATCAACTGCGGATCACTAACCCACTGCATGGCCAGATTGGAGCAAACCAGATCAAAGCTGCCTGCTTTGAACGGCAGCAGCGCCGCATCACCACCGACATGATGGTGACGGCCATGCCATGGCATGCGCAGGGCATGAGCCGAGCGCGCGTGCGCAAGCATCGCAGGTGACAGATCAAAGGCCACAAGCTCCGCACGCTTGTAACGGGTGCGCAGTAAACGGGTGAAATAACCGGTGCCGCAACCGATATCCAGCATGCGCTGCGGCTCGATTTTGGTGAAATCAAGATGCGCCAGCAGGCGATTAGCTATTTCACGCTGCAATACGGCATGCGCATCATAGCTTTCACTGGCCGCCGAAAAGGAACGCCCGACCTGCTGCGTATGAATATGGGATGAGCTCATTGCTGCCACCACTCTTTAAGGATTGTGTTAAATCTGTGCGGGCTGCTCAAAAACGGCGCATGACCGCAAGCGTCCGCAAAGTGCACATGTGCTGCCGGCAGCTGCTCCGCCAGCCAGCGACCAGCGGCAACCGGCACGATAGCATCCTGCTCGCCGTGCATAATCAATAGCGGCATATCAGCAGGTGGAAGCCGGTGGCGCAGATCCATCGTTGCCAGCAACTCCAGCCCCGCCGCCAGACCGGCAGCAGTAACAGGGTGGGTGCGGTCAACCGCCTGTCGCGCCAGCTGGTTGTAATCACTGCGGCTCAACGCATCACCATGCAGCATCAGGGCAAAAAAACGATTCAGGGCACGCGGAGAAGCCGATGCAACAGCCTCTTCGAATGCCGCCAATATCGCCTGATCACAGCCGTGTAACCATGCCTCTGCCGCAGCAAAGCGCGGCGTCGTGGCAATCAGGGCAAGAGCGGCCACGCGCCCGGGAAAACGCTGTGCTATCTCCATGGCCAGCATGCCGCCCAACGACCAGCCGACCAGTGTACAGGGCTCATCCGGCAGCTGTGCGGCCAGCAGATCCGGCCAGGCAGCGGCCGGTGCATCCTTCGCCCCGCCGTGACCGGGCAGATTGATAAAGCGGGCGCCGGCGAACTGCTGTTGCTGCTGATACCATATCTGTTGTGACTGTGCCCAGCCATGCAGGAACACCAGCTGCGTCACAGCAGTGCCTTCAACAGATCGATAAGGCTGTCAATCTGCTCATCCGTGTGCGCTGCACTGAGCGTAAAGCGTAAACGGGCCGTGCCATCGGGTACGGTAGGCGGCCGGATCGCAGGCACAAAAAAGCCGGCATCGGCAAGTTTTGCGGCCATCGCCAGCGCCTGTTCATCACTGCCGATCAGGAGCGGCTGGATCGGCGTATCCGAAGCCATAAAACCGAGTCCTGCCACGCCGGCCTTAAAGCGGGTCAAACGCGCATGCAACCGCCTTACCGGCTCACCGCGCTGGATCAGAGCCAGCGCTGTTTCACTGGCGGCGATCAGGGCTACAGGCAGCGCTGTCGAGTAGATCACCGTACGCTGACGCTGGCGCAAACCCTCAATCAGTTCGTTTGTACCGAGAATATAGGCGCCATAAGAGCCGAAGGCCTTGCCGAAAGTGCCCACCTCAATCAGTCGCGGATGACCGGCAATGCCGTGCAGCGCAGTCAGACCGAGCCCCTCTTCACCCAGCGTACCGGTACCGTGAGCATCGTCGATCACCAACAAGGTATCGTGGATTTCGGCCAGAGCCAGCAGCGCCCCGGCATCGGCGCAATCGCCGTCCATGCTGAATACACCGTCGGATATAATAATCCGCCGCTTGGCCGGCTGCTGCATCAATTGTTCTTGCAGCTGCCGCGTATCCAGATGGCGAAAGCGGTGGGAGAAGGCGCCGGAGAGACGGGAACCATCCACCAGCGAGGCATGGTTGAGCCTGTCGGCAAACAGATGCGTATGACGACCGGCCAGCGCCTGCAGCAGACCGATGTTGGCCAGCATGCCGGAACCTGCGATCAGACAGGCCTCATACCCCTTCCATGCCGCCAGCTTGCTTTCCAGCCGGTGCAGCATCGGATCATCGCCGCTCACCAGCCGGGATGCGCCACTGCCAACCGATTCAGCCAACGCGCCGCGCGCGCCCATACAGACTGCCTCATCGCAGCTTAAACCCAGATAATCATTGCTGGCAAAGTTGATCAGCCGACGGCCATCCACATCGATATGGATGCCATCACGCCGGCTGGCGGATAAACGGCGACGACGATGTTCGGGAACGGGGTCAAACCAATTGCGTGAATCCGGCATGACGGGCATGCTGGTCGGCATGTCGGGGCTGTCAACCAAACTTGTCCGCATGGTTAACCGCGCACGCCATCTGCTGTTTCCGCCAGCCTGTCTGTTTTGCCAGACGGCACTGGATGATCACGATGGTTGCTGCCCGGCCTGCCTGCATGAAATCCGCATCTGGCCGGCATGCACATGTCTGCGTTGCGGCACTATTCTGCCGGAGGCGATAGCACCCGGCCCCTGCGGCCACTGCCTGCATCACCCCCCTGCTCAACAGCAAACCCACAGCCTCTATCAATATCACGGGCCGGTACGCGAAGCGATTCTGAACTGGAAACTGGCTGGCAAAGCGGCTGGCGCCCGCTGGCTGGTAGATGTGGCTGAGCCAAGCGTGCAGCAGCTGATTTCGCCGCATGACCTGCTGCTGCCTGTTCCTGCACCACTGGCGCGTATGCGTGTCAGCGGCCAGCACCATGCAGCCAATCTCTGCGCATGGCTGGCGGCCGCGACTGGGGCTCGCATGGAGTGGCGCCTGCTGCGCCGCATCGGCGAGCAGCCCAGGCAGTCGTCGCTCTCGGGTCTGGCGCGCAGAACGAATCTGCGTAAGGCTTTCGCCCTGTGCGACGACTACCAGCCACTGGTACAATCGTTATCGCCAGATACCCGCGTGTGGATTGTCGATGATATTTTCACCACCGGCTCTAGCGTGCACTATGCGGCCCGGGCCGCAATCAAGGCTGGCCGGCCGGTACATGTACTGACACTGGCAAGAACGCAACACAGAAGCCCGACACAAGGATGAATAACATGAGCAAGGTTGAAGTATATTCGGGAGACTACTGCCCCTACTGCGTACGCGCCAAGTCACTGCTGAAAAAGAAAGGCATCGACTTCACCGAATACAATGTGCAGCTGCATGCGGACAAACGCACTGAAATGCTGGAGCGCAGCAACGGCGCACGCACCATCCCGCAAATATTTATCAATGACCGCCATGTCGGCGGCTGCGATGAGCTGTATGCACTGGAGAAAAAGGGAGAACTAAACGACTGGCTCTCCGCCTGAGCCTCGATGCGAATCTTCTTCCACCGCAGAGGGCGCGAAGGTACGCAAAGGAAAGGCAAAGTAATAATATTAGAAGCCAGATGACCCTGATATTTGCATGGTGCATGTTAAACTGAACAACAGTTACTGATGGCCCGGGATTCCATCGAGCAAAACTTATTCGCTTACTCTGCGACGCACTGTTTTTTCAGTGGCGCAGCTAAGGGCCGCGGCAGCGTAAGGGCACGAGTAACCCCAGTGAATTCTTGTTTTTCCTTTGCGTACCTTCGCGACAAGGTGAATTGCGCTTGCGCAAGAGATGGTGCCCCGGGGTAACTCTGCGGTGAAAAGCTTTACTTAATCCTGCAGCCGCAGCGCCAGACGCGCCCAGGCATCGTAATCCAGCTGTTCGGGACGCAGCCCCGGATTGATATCGATAGCAGTAAAACCGTCAGCATCCAGCGTGCCTCTGAAATTATTGAAAATGGTTTTGCGGCGGTGGGCAAAGCCCCTGCGCACGGTCTGCTGCAGGATGGCATAATCACATGGCGGCGTACGGTGATGCGGCGTCATCAGCACGACAGCCGAATGCACCTTGGGCGGTGGCGAAAAAGCGCCGGGCGGCAGCGTCAGCAAGCGTTTAACATCATAGTAGTGCCGCACCAGCACCGACAAGCCGCCGTAAATCTTGCTACCCGGCCCGGCACAGATACGTTCGGCAACCTCGCGCTGATACATCAACACCATGCCGCCGGATAGTGGAATGCCGGCCAGCGTCGCAGTCAACGGGCCGCTGAGGTTGTAGGGCAGATTACCTGCAATCCATTGCGGTTGCGCATCGGCAACGGTAGCTGTGAGTACCTGCATAACATCACCGTGCACCACACTCAGGGAGGGGTGGGTCTCGGCATGCTGCTGCCAGCGGGCGGCGAAACGATCATCCATCTCGATCACCGTCAGGTGAGCGGCACGGGCCAGCAGCGATTCGGTAATCGCGCCCGGGCCGGGGCCGATTTCGATGACATCCGCGCCATCATCAATAGCGCCGGCAATGCGGCGGATCGCCTGTTGATCCATAAGGAAATGCTGGCCCAGCGACTTTTTAGCCCGCTGCTGGTTGTCTGTAGGCCTGCTCACAGGCGCATGCATGTCATCGTTTATCATATCGGAGGCAGGCTAACCTGCATGTTTTTGTCATGACAGGTAATAATTTGCGCCATCACCGTACCGCGATTAGCCAGTCATATCCAAGCGATGGACGGGGCAGGATGCATTGGCCCTTGCGTATGTACGGTATTTTCCTAAACTTCGCGCCCATTTTGCACTATTTCGAGGAGGATACGATTATGAGTTCAAACCGCTGCCTGATAGCCGGGAACTGGAAAATGAACGGTATCCTTGATGAAGCTCTGGAATTCCTCAGTGAGCTGGAATCAAATCCGGCTCCCGAGCATGTCGAAGTAGCGCTGATGCCGCCTTACACCCTGTTGCACTCACTCTACAAGCCACTGGATCAGAAAGATGTCCGTCTGGGTGCACAGAATGTCTATTATGAGCCAAAGGGCGCTTTCACCGGCTCCATTTCACCGACCATGCTGCGCGATGCCGGCTGCCATTATGTGATCCTCGGCCACTCCGAGCGTCGTGACATTATGGGCGAGACCAATGAAGTGGTACGCCACAAGATGGATGCAGCGTGGAGCGCCGGTCTGGAACCGATTTTGTGCATTGGCGAGCATCTGGAAGAGCGCGAATCCGGCACCACCAACGCCGTACTGAAGTCCCAGCTGGCCATTCTGGAGGGCGTCGATGCTGATGCTGCACTGACAGTTGCTTATGAGCCTGTCTGGGCAATCGGCACCGGTAGAACAGCTTCACCTGAACAGGTTACAGAAACACATGCTTTTATTCATCAGGAATTACAGCGCCTGGGCCATGATTGCCGCGTACTGTACGGCGGTAGCGTAAACGCAGCCAATGCAGAAGCACTGATGGGCTGCCCAGGTGTGGAAGGCGCACTGGTTGGCGGCGCCAGCCTGAAAGCAGATTCTTTTATGCAGATCGTCAAAGCCGCTGCCAAAGCAGTGAGTTGAGGAGAGTTCAATGACAACAATTTTAATCATCGTCCATGTGTTGATCGCACTGCTGCTGATCGGCACCGTGCTGATTCAGCGCGGCCAGGGTGCTGACATGGGTGTATCATTCGGCGGCGGTGGCGCACAGACGCTGTTCGGCAGTCGCGGTTCCGGATCTTTTCTGGGCAAGCTGACCGGCGGACTGGCTGCAGCCTTCATGATGACCAGCCTGACACTGGCGTTTTTCTCCCAGCAACAGACCGGTTCCGTTGTGGATCGCTCGGTTGCAGGCCAGACAATTCCGGTTGAACAGAACGGTACAGCCCCTGCTCAGCAAGAAGGGTTTGACCCGTCGATGTTAAAAAGCGATGCTCCGGCATCCTCAACAGCAGACACGCTACCATCTGCAGAATAAAGTTCCTCGCCTGAGCCGCATTTAGCAGCTCAAGCCTGAAATGCCGAAGTGGTGAAATTGGTAGACACGCCACCTTGAGGGGGTGGTGCGCTCACGCGCGTGCTGGTTCGAGTCCAGTCTTCGGTACCAACAAGAAAGGGCCACGTGACTTAATGTCACGTGGCCCTTTCGCGTTAGGCCTCTGATGTCTCCTTACCGTGACTTAATGTCAGCTCCCTCTTTCGCGTTAGGCTTCTGCCTCTATCTCCTTACACGTGCCTTCATCTCATCGGCTCTTTCGCATACAGCCTGTGCTTCTATCTTTTTGCACCAGACCATAATAATGGTGCCTTTTTTTGCGTTGCCTCGTCTTACCTGTATATTAATCGATGAGTCATATCTGAAGGCTCTCTACAGGGAGAGTTCCTGATGAAAGCGAATATCTTAACACTGCGAATATTATCACTCTGCCTGGCCCTGTTGGCATTGCACGGCTGCAATCAATCCAGTGAGGATGTGACAGTCCTGCCGAGCTTCGGTAGTTATCCGGATGTCATAGCGAAGAAGCAAGCATTCTTTGACTTTATGAGCCCGATTATCGAAGCGGAAAACAATAAAGTAACTGTAGACAGAGAGAGAATGCTAGCAATCAGCAGTCGTCTTGATGATGGCAAAAAGCCGGCAAAAAAAGATATTGTCTGGCTACAGGCTCTGGCGGAAGAGTACGGTGTTGAAATGCCCTCGCTTGAGGATAAGCAGGCGTGGGCTTTGCTTAAACGGCGGGTCGATACCGTGCCACTTCGGCTGGCACTGGCTCAATCAGCCAATGAATCGAGCTGGGGAACCTCACGCTTTGCTGTGGAAGGCTTTAATATGTTTGGCATGTGGTGCTTTTCTGCCGGCTGCGGGATTGTCCCCTCTGCGCGCACGCAAGGTATGGACCATGAAGTGGCCATCTACCCTTCGGTGAATGCATCAGTCGCGGCCTACCTGCACAGCATCAATCGGGTTGAGACCTATACCCCTCTGCGCAAGCAGCGTTACAAGCTGCTTCAGCAGGGTAAAAAACCGACAGCCATTGAGCTGGCTGAGGAGCTTGGTGGTTATTCAGAGCGTGGCGAAGAATATGTGAAAGAGATTCAGTCCATGATTCGTGTCAATTATGATTTGATGAGCACCAATCCACCGAAGCTCTGATCGCGGTTATCGTGGCCTCGACATGTGAAAACTCTTACCCCACATATGCGCAAAACAAGTCTTGACCCCTATTGTTTTTTGACCCCTATTGTTTCGACTACTTACTGATTCAATCGCAGGAAATATTGCGCCAGATCGACCGGGACGAAGCGAGCCAAGGGCAGTGAAACGAAGACCCAACCATTTCCA
>PFXI01000049.1:18654-50111 GCA_002791575.1 Zetaproteobacteria bacterium CG_4_9_14_3_um_filter_54_145
TATACTTTACACAATCAATGGATTCTCCACCAGGCGGCGAGAATAGCACCCGACACATTGTGCCAGACGCTGAACAGAGCGGCGGCAAGTGCTGCTTCAGGTGAGAAGTGAACCATGGCCAGTGCTGCCGCGAGGCCGGAGTTCTGCATGCCGACTTCAATCGCAACCGTGCGACTGCGTTGCGTGCCCTGCCCTGTCAGTCTGGCCAGGCCGAAACCTGCTGTGAGGCCGAGGCCGTTGAGCAGCACGATGGAAACCATTAACGGAAGCGCCACTTCGGCGATGCGAGCGACGTTGAGCCCGACCACAACACCGACAATCCAGGCAATGGCCGCCATGGCGATCAGCGGTAGGATACCAGCAAGAAACCACTCAGGCGGCGTCCAGAAACGGCGAATCAGAATTCCGGCCGCCACTGGCAGTAGTACAACCTGGGCTACGCTGACGAGCAGCGCCAGCGGATCGACATGCAACCAGGTCGAGGCGAGCAGCCAGATCCAAAACGGGGTCATGACCGGAGCCAACAGTGTCGAGGCGGTGGTCATCGCGACAGATAGTGCCACATCTCCGCGCGCCAGCCAGGTCACCACATTGGAGGCGGTGCCGCCCGGTGCGCAGCCGACCAGAATCACGCCCAACTCCAGCATCGGCGACAGGTCGAGCCCTGCGGCCAGCAACCAGGCCAGCACAGGCATCAGCAGATATTGCAGCCCCACTCCGAGCAGCAATGGCCTGCCGGCATGGCGCAGCGCCAGCACATCCTCGCTGCGCAGGGTGAGACCCATGCCAAGCATGATCACCATCAGCGCTTCGCCTATCCATGGCCTACCTGCACTCGCCTGTGCGGGCATAAACCAGCCCCAGGCAGCCCCGATGACCACCCAGAGGATAAAGCCTGCCTGTAAAAGGGAGAAGAGCCGCACATGCGACATCACGCGGGAAGGGTCAGGACTTTTTTTGCGCATTTTCATCGGCGGTTTCGAGGGGCGGGTCTTGAATGTTGAATCATCGCCCCTCCCTCGCTTAATAATTTACTGACGAGAGAGTAATGCGCGTTTGCATATTCGGCAATTTCTCGCATGGTGCGCGAAAAGGAGTTAGAGCCCTTATTCGCACACTACCCCGGCTCTTATCACAACTCTTTTTCAGTCAGGTGATGGCCGAAGCGGCCGTAAAACCACTTCAGCATAAACGGCGGCAGTATCGTTGTGGCGGCAATGGTAATAATCATCACGGCATAGATATCATTATCAAACACGCCGGAGAGTCGACCTAGCTCTGCGAAGATCAGCCCCACCTCGGCACGCGGCATCATCGACAGGCCAACAGCCCAGCGAAAATGCGTGGTCTCCTCGATCAAGAAAGCACCGGCCAGCTTGCTGCCCATGGCCAGTAGAATAAAGCAGATGCTCATCCAGAATACCGCAGGCGATGTCCAGTCCACCGCCTGCAGATTAAGCGACAGGCCGACAACGACAAAAAATATCGGCGTGAACAGTTGAATGATCGGGCGCATCGATGCCCCGATCCGGCGCACAAAGGCACCATCCGACTGCACCAGTGCGGCAGCAAAGGGGAGAAAAAAACGACGGGAGAGAGCGAGCCCTGCGGCAAAACCGCCCAGCAGCGCCGGTGCCCCCACCATGTGGGCAAGCCAGGCGAAAAACATCACCAGTGTAACAATCGTCGTGGGAATCAGGCCTGCAATCTTGCTCCGCCTGTTATAGCGCCCGATCGTATCCGCCATCACCTTGGCCACAATCGGAGCAAGCAGCATAAAGACAGCAATAAAGATCAGCACCTTACCGGCATTGATCAGGCTGATCCCACCATATAAGGAGAACTCATAGAGCAGCGCCAGCAGCACCACGCCGAGAATGTCATCAAACACGGCCGCCGCAATCACAACCTGCGCTTCCTGCGACTTATGGCGCTTGAGATCGCGCAATACACGTACCGTCACCCCGATACTGGTGGCTGTCAGCGTGCCGCCGATAAATAGGGAGAGCAGCAGTGACAGATCAAACAGCCAGTAGCTCAGGGCAAAACCGGTCACCAGCGGAGCGACAAAGCCGCCAAGCGCCACCGCTGATGCCTTGCGTCCTGTTTTCACCAGCCGTGAGAGGTCGGTATCCAGCCCCACCTCGAAGAGCAGCAGAATCAGACCGATCTCAGCCAGCGTCTGAATAACCTCATTGAGCTCCACCCAGCCGAGCAGGCTCGGGCCGAGTATAATACCGGCAAGCATCTCCCCCATCACCGGCGGCACCTTGAGCCAGGCCGCCGCCTCGCCCAGCACCCGTGCCGTAAGCAGAATCAGCACCAGCGAGAGAAATACTGTCCCGGCTTCCACTCAGAACACCCTATCTGCTCGTCTGGCTCTCGCCGGGTTGCGGCCCCATCATCTCCGGCAAGCGGCAGATCATATCGCGCGCTGAAATAATACCGATCAACCGGCCCTCGTTATCGACGACAAGGATATTATGCGTATCCCCCTTCAGATTGATCAACATGGCGGCAACCGCGCTGGTCGGCATCGACCCCTTAACCAGATCAACATGCCGGTCGATCACATCACTGACCGGCCGATCCAGCTCAGCGGCCATATTCTTATATACCGAATCGATAGCGGGACCGCCCTTCATCAAGGCCAGCAGACTATCGGATGCATAAGTGGGTACGGAAAAGTGCAGGATCGAGCGGGCGGTAACAATACCGATGGGCCGGCCCTCATCATCAACGACCGGAAAATCATGCAGCGGTGATGCTCTGAACAGGGCAACCGCATCGCTGACCTTGGCTCCCGGTTTGATACTGACCGGATCGGCACTCATGACATTTGCTGCGAACATCTCTCACCTCCTGCCTGCGCTACCGAACCCGCCATCTGGCAACGCATCCGGTGACTAAAAGATGATCGCTTCGCTTGTGCGGGGTGCGATCACGCTGTCGGCAATAGCCTTAGTATAGCGGCAACGGTGATAAAAGAGCCGAGCACCAGAAACGTACCGTGCGGATGGCGCGCCACAGCCTGCTGCAGCGCCTGCACTGCAACGTGGGTTTCACCACCGGCATCGCCACGGCTGTGTATGATCTCGCGCGCATAAGGTGCAAGCAGAGCCAGCTCCTGCTCCAGTGAGCGGTCTTCACGGGTAAATACAAGGATGGCATCAAAGGGATCGGCCAGAGCACTTAGCGACGGCAGCAGCGCCTCGATGGCGTGGCGGTTATGCGCGGCATCCAGCCACACCTGCGCCGAACCGATCTGCACCTGCTGCAAACGACCGGGCACGCGGCAGGTGGCAATCGCCTGTCGCGCCAGCTGCGGATTCAGGTCTTGCCCCAGCCCCAACTCAGGCAGCAGATCGCGCAACTGCTGCACAGCGGCATAAGCCAGTGAGGCATTGATCTGCTGGTGATTACCAGCAACAGCCAGCTGCGGCCACGCGATGATATTGCAGTATTTTACTTCCTGGTTGAAGGCATTCAGCACTGCGGCCACGATCTTCGGCTGCGGCGCACTGATGCTGCTGCGGCACCCCTGCATCACCCAGGCTTTTTCCGAGGCGACTTCTGCCACCGTATCACCCAGCCAGATCTGATGATCCAGCCCGATCGGTGTAATCAGCGCCAGATCGGCCGGCAGGGCCGTGGTGGCATCCAGACGCGCGCCGACGCCGGCCTCGAGGATCTCCACATCAACGGCGGCAGCGGCAAAAATATCCAGTGCCAGTGCCGTGGCTGTTTCAAAATAGGATGCGCCGGCCGCAAGCGCTAACGGCATCAGCCGCTGCATGGTGCTATAGAGCAGGGCATCAGCCACCGGCTCGCCCTGAATGCGGATGCGCTCATTAAAATGCAGCAGATGCGGTGATGTATAGAGTCCGACCTTCAGGCCGGCCGATTGCAGTGCCGCCGCCAGCATAAAGGCGGTCGAGCCCTTGCCGTTGGTGCCGGCGATACGGATGCGCAGACGCGGCGGCTGCAGGCCAAGCCCGCCGAGCAGTGCCTGCATGCGCGCATGCCCCGGCAGGTAGTCTCGATCGGCTGATGGCTGGCCCAACTGCGCCAGCCAGGCCTCAATGTGTAACGGCTTGTTGTTCAGGCTCAGGCCGGCTGGCGGTATGGCCTGTCGCACAGATGCGTAAGCAGTGTGGTCAGGTAGTCACTCAACTCACGGCGATCAACCACATCATCAATCAATCCGTGTGAGAGCAGGAATTCAGCACGCTGAAAACCCTCAGGCAGCTTCTGGCCGACTGTTTCCTGAATCACGCGCGGTCCGGCAAAGCCGATCAGCGCATTCGGCTCGGCAAGAATCACATCGCCCAGCCAGGCCACGGAAGCGGATACACCGCCCATTGTCGGATCGGTAAGCAGACAGATAAACGGCAGTTTTGCATCATTAAGCCGGTTCACCGTGGATGAGGTTTTGGCCATCTGCATCAGTGCCAGCACCCCCTCCTGCATACGTGCACCACCGGATGCCGTAACCAGCAGGTAGGGGCAACCCCGCTCCAGCGCATGCTCCATGCCGCGCACGATTTTTTCACCGGCAACCGAGCCCATGCTGCCGCCCATATAGGCGAACTCGAAGATCGAGGCGGAGATAGTGCGGCCATTGATATCACCGATGTAGTTGCGCACGGCATCTTCCGGCCCCGCCTTCTTGGCGGCATCGCGCGTGCGATCCTTGTAACGTTTCTGATCCTTGAAGGTGAGCGGATCTTCCGAGCGCAGGGCGGTATCGTGCTCTTCAAAGGTGGCCTCATCAAACAGCATGCCGGCGCGCTGGGCAGCACTCATGCGCAGATGGTGGCCGCATTTACCGCACACCATGCCGCTACGGGTCAGGTCTTTATTGTACAGTGCAACCGAACAGCTCGGACACTTCACCCACAGCCCTTCCGGCGATCCGGAATCACTGGACTTGAGTATATTTTTTGGCGCTTCAATCAGGCGCGTGAACCAGCTCATGGCAGGGCCTCCGGCGTTATCAAATCAGTAGTTCATCAACTTGCGTAAGCATGCGCAGATGCGGCACATCCAGCACCTCCACTTCCGCAGTCATAATATTCAGTGTTTCGGGCTTCATATGATACAGGTAGACCGGAACCTTACCAAGCAGCGTGAACTTTTGCAGGTCCTGCATCATCCCCTGCGGTGTCATATGGCCGCTGATGTCGGCCAGACGCTGGTAGGCGTTGGGAAATGAGCAATCCAGAATGACCGCTTTCAGGTTCGGCTGGGCATTGGCAATCTCCCACAGCCGGTCGGTATTGCCGGTATCAGCGCTGTAAATCAGCTGACTGGTGCCGTCATCCACCAGAAAACCGGTACATGGCACCGGATGGTTGACGCGGATGGCTGTGATGGTGATGCCATCAATGACAAACGGCTTTTCCGCCTCCATATCAACCAGCTTCAGGATTGGATCATCCATGGTCGGTATGCGGGTAAAATCGGGCCAGATGGCCTCATTGAAGAAGTGATCCCTGAGTACTCTGTTATTCTCGGCCAGCGAGTGGATGCAGATGGTCCGGTTCTGGATACTGCCGCCCATGCGCTTTAACGAACGGTTGTCAGCCAGAAAAGCGATATCCTTGATATGATCCAGATGCGTGTGCGACAGGCAGATATGGCGGATGTCGTGCTGCGCTTCGAGTGACAAAGCCTCTGTCGGCGAACCGGCATCCAGCAGGATAGAGTTATTCACCAGAAACGAAGTCAGACGAAAGCCCAGCAGTTGCCCGCCGTAGCAGCCGAGAACCTTAAGCCTCAAGCTGAAACCCGCTGGTCGCCGCCTGCATGGCAGCAGCCGAGGCATCCAGTGCTTCAAGTGCGGCATCCGCATCACTGTTAGCGGCAATCTGGCTGACGAAATGGCTACCCACGACAACGCCATCGGCAAATGCCGCGACCTCTGCAGCCTGTGCCGCCGTCTTGATGCCGAAACCGACACAGACAGGCATACCGGAGAGCGAGCGGATGTGCGCCACCTTGCTGCGGATATCGTTGATATCACCCATATCCGCACCGGTTATGCCGGTTAGCGATACATAATAGAGAAAACCGCTGCCCTCGTCACAAGCCAGACGAATACGCTCATCGGGCGATGTCGGCGATAACAGCAGGATACGATCGAGCGCGTGCGCCTTGAACGCCGCATCACAGATAGCCCCCTCTTCCGGCGGGATATCGACAATCAACACCCCGTCAACGCCGGCAGCAGCCGCGCGTTCGGAAAACAGCTCAAAACCCATGGCGAAGGGCACATTGGCATACCCCATCAGCACAATGCCCATATCCGGGTTGACCTGGCGCACCACACGGCTCAACTCGAACACATCGCTGATATGTGTACCGGCTGCCAGCGCACGCACACTGGCCGCCTCAATCACCGGCCCGTCGGCCATCGGATCGGAGAATGGCATACCGATTTCAATTATGTCGCAGTGTGCAGCCAGCGTCAGCAACAGCTCCCTGCTCTGTTGCGGATTCGGATCCCCTGCTGTCAGATAGCCGACGAGTGCTGCTCTCCCCTGCGCCCTGCAACGCTCAAATACCTGCGCCAGACGTGTGCTCATTTGCCATCCTCCAGCCAACCCAGATGCTTGAACACATTGTCCATATCCTTGTCACCACGACCGGAGAGGTTGATAATCATAATCTGATCCGGGCGCATGCCTGCGGCCAGACGACAACCGGCAGCCAGCGCATGGCTGGACTCCAGCGCCGGAATAATACCTTCGCAGCGGGTCAACTGCTGCAACGCGGCCAGCGCCTCATCATCGGTGGCTGCATCCAGTTGCAAGCGCCCCTCTTCCAGCATCAGTGCCAGTTCAGGGCCGACACCCGGGTAATCGAGACCGGCTGAGATACTGTGTGTCGGTATGACCTGCCCTTCAGCGTCTTCCAGCAGAAAGGTCAGATTACCGTGCAGGATACCGGCCGTGCCTGCCGCCAGCGAGGCTGCATGCCTGCCGCTATCCAGACCGTAACCGGCCGCCTCTACCGCCACCAGACGCACATCCGCATCATCGCGGAACGGATGCAGCAGACCCATGGCATTGGAGCCGCCGCCCACACATGCGACAGCCACATCAGGCAGCCGCCCGGCCTGTTCGAGAATCTGGGCGCGCGCCTCCTGCCCGATCACCGTATGGAACTGACGTACGAGCAGCGGATAGGGGTGGGGACCAGCCGCTGTACCGAAGATATAAAAGGTATCTTCACAGGTTGCCACCCAGTTGCGCAGCGCTTCATTGACCGCATCTTTCAGTGTCGCCGAGCCCGAATCGACGGGAATGACATTGGCGCCGAGCAGGCGCATACGCAGCACATTGGGCATTTGCCGCGCCATATCCTCTCGTCCCATATAGATATCGCACTGCATACCGAACAGGGCCGCAACCGTGGCCGTGGCCACGCCATGCTGGCCGGCGCCGGTTTCGGCAATCACGCGTTTTTTACCCATACGGCGGGCCAGCAAACCCTGACCGATGGTATTATTGATTTTATGCGCGCCGGTATGGTTCAGATCCTCACGCTTGAGATAGATCTGCGCACCACCCGTCAGCTTCGTCAAGCGCTCGGCATGATAGAGCGGCGTGGCGCGGCCGACATAGTTCTTCAGCAGATCCAGCCGCTCCCGATGAAATTCGGGATCAGCCCAGGCGGCATAGAATGCCTCTTCAATCTCCTTGAGCGGCTGCATCAGTGTTTCAGCGGCGAAGCGGCCGCCAAAGCGGCCGAAATGGCCGCCTGCATCGGGGGCATGGCTGATATCGAAATGATACAGCGGGTGATCCAGGCTGCCCTGAGGTAAACTCACGCTAACTCCTTACGTCCGGCAGCCGTTTACAGCTGCAATAAATGTGCGCATCCTGACCAAATCTTTTATACCGGGCAAAGATTCGACGCCCGAGGATACATCCAGCGCAAACCATTGGCGAACAGCCAGCGCATCCTGCACATTATCGGCATTCAGCCCGCCTGCCAGCGATAGCGGATAGTCATGTTTGTAGGCTTTCAGCAGCGACCAGTCGAAACTGGTGCCGGTGCCGCCATAGACGCCGGGTGGCGCCTTGGCATCGAGCAGTACCGGACAGTTATAGCGGCTGGCCCGCTTCAGATCATCGGCCGTACTGATCGCGACCGCCTTCATCACCCGGCGTGCCTGCGCCTGACAGAATTCGGGCGTCTCATCACCGTGTAACTGAATCACACCAACCGGACAGGTGGCGACCACCGCATCGATCTCTGCCTGTGTCGGATTCACAAACAGACCTACAGCCGAAACAAACGGCGGCAACTGGCGCAGAATGGCGGCGGCTTTTTGCGGCTCGATATAACGCGGAGAGCGTTTGTAGAAGACAAATCCAAGCGCATCGACACCAAGACGCGATGCTGCAAGCGCATCTTCCAGCCGGGTAATGCCGCAGATCTTGATACGGGTGCGTACGTCCGATTCAATAAAACTCATGCCAGTACACTAGAAGCCTGTCAGTAAGATGACAAACCCTGCTCACTCCTGAGGCCTTCCCATACCGCTTGTGAATTGCCTAAATCCGACAAATTCCTAGTATGCCCTCATGAACGCAATCATGAACACCTATGCCAGATTCCCGATCACACTCGTACGTGGCGACGGCGCGCGCGTCTGGGATGATGCAGGCAATGCCTATCTCGACTTTATTTCCGGCATAGCCGTCAATACCCTCGGCCATGCCCACCCGCAGCTTACCGCGGCCTTGAGCCGGCAGGCAGGCACGATGCTGCACTGCTCCAACCTGTTCCATATCCCGGCCCAGCAGCAGCTGGCAGCGCGCCTGACTGCGCTCTCCGGACTGGACCGGGCCTTTTTCTGCAACTCCGGTGCCGAAGCCAATGAGGCGGCCATCAAGCTGGCGCGCAAATATTTTTATGATCAGGGCTCATCACGGCGCACGATTATTACCGCCCATCAGTCCTTTCACGGCCGCACCATGCTGACGCTGACCGCCACCGGTCAGGAGAAGGTGAAGACCGGCTTTGATCCGTTGCCGCCCGGCTTCAGACATGTAGCGCTGAATGATATCGAAGCACTGCGGCAGGCGGTGGATGGCTCCACTGCCGCCATCCTGCTCGAACCACTGCAGGGTGAGGGCGGCGTCAATCAGGCCAACAGCGCCTACCTGCAAGCGGTGCGCGCGCTGTGCGATGAGCACGGCCTGTTGCTGCTGCTCGATGAAGTACAGACCGGCATCGGTCGCTGCGGCACCATGTTCGCCTTTGAACAGGCCGGCATCGTGCCGGACATCCTGACGCTGGCCAAAGGACTCGGCGGCGGTGTGCCGATTGGTGCCATGCTGGCCGGAGAAGAGGTCGCTACCGCCTTCGGACCGGGCACCCATGGCTCCACCTTCGGCGGCAATCCGCTCTCCTGTACCGCCGCACTGACCGTGCTCGATGTGATCGATGCTGAATCCCTGCTGGATAATGTCATCCAGCGCGGCAGACAGCTGCAACAGGGACTGGCTGCACTGCAGCAGCGCTTCCCGATCATGCGGGCCATTCGCGGTCAGGGGTTACTGGTCGGCGCTGAGCTATCAATTGAAGCGGCGCCGATAGTTGCTGCAGCACGCAGTGAAGGGCTGATGATTCTGCTGGCCGGCCCGAATGTACTGCGTTTTCTGCCGCCGCTGAATATACGCAAAGAAGAGGTAAACGAGGCTCTGGCACTGCTTGCCAGCGCCATGGAGACTCAGCCATGAGACACTTTCTAACCCTGCTGGATATCACGCCCGATGAGGCGCGCCATATTCTCAAACGTGCGGCAAAGATGAAACGGCAGCTCAAGGAAGGCAAAGCATGCAGACCGCTGGAAGGCAAGACGCTGGCCATGATTTTCGACAAGGCCAGCACACGTACGCGCGTCTCCTTCGAGGTAGGCATGTATCAACTGGGCGGCCATGCCCTGTTCCTGCACTCCGGCACCACACAGCTCGGCCGCGGCGAACCGATTGAGGATTCCGCCCGTGTGCTCTCCGGCATGGTGGATGGCGTGATTATCCGCACCTTCGCCCACGACAATGTGCAACGCTTTGCCGAATATGCCTCGGTGCCGGTCATCAATGCCCTGACTGACACAACCCACCCCTGCCAGATCCTCACCGATGTATTCACCTATGAAGAGCAGCGCGGCTCTATTGAGGGGAAAACCGTAGCCTGGGTGGGCGATGGCAATAATATGGCCCACTCATGGATTAATGGCGCTGTCACCTTCGGTTACCGGCTGCGCATTGCCTGTCCCGAGGGCTATTGCCCGGACAGCAGAATGATGGCTGCTGCACGCGCACTGGGCGCAGATATCACCCTGACCCACGATCCGCTGGCGGCCGTTGCCGATGCCGATCTCGTCACCACCGATGTATGGGCATCCATGGGTCAGGAGACCGAGCAGGCGGAGCGTGAAATAGCCTTTACCGGCTTCCGTGTCGATGCGCGCGTGATGTCCTATGCCAAACCGGATGCCCTGTTCATGCACTGCCTGCCGGCACACCGCGGCGAGGAGGTCAGCGCTGATGTCATTGATGGCGCACAGTCGGTGGTATGGACGGAAGCCGAAAACCGCCTGCATGCGCAGAAAGGTCTGCTTGAATTTCTGATGGCATAAGCCGTCATCTTGCATAAGCAGAGCCATGGAACTGTTTAAAATATTCGCTCTGTTTGTGTTCACCGCACTGGCAGAGATTATCGGCTGCTACCTGCCCTGGCTCTGGCTCAGACAGGACAGATCGATCTGGCTGCTGCTGCCGGCAGCCATCAGTCTGGCACTGTTTGCCTGGCTACTCACCCTGCACCCGTATGCCGCCGGTCGCGTCTATGCCGCCTATGGCGGCATCTACATCGGCGTCGCCCTGCTCTGGTTATGGGCCGTCGATGCCATACGTCCCACATACACAGATGCACTCGGCGCCGGCATCTGCCTGCTCGGTGCTGCCGTCATCATACTGGGCGCCCGCCAGCCATAAGCCTGAATCGCCGGACCGACTATCGATGCCAGCCCGGCCTCCTGTGCGGAAATCGACAAGGTGGTTGCAAGCCCACCACCCTTTCATATAACGTGCAATGCTCTCACGCCAAAACCGATCTCTTGAGCCTGGAGGCTTTTTGCATGAACTACCTACAGGCAGAACCCGTATTAATTGTTGGCGCAGGTGCAGGTGGAGCGGCGCTGCTGGATATTTTTGAGGATGAACACCTGATACATGTTGCCGGCATTGTTGATGCCAATGCGGATGCCGTGGGCATTCAGCATGCTCTGGCCCGAAATATCCCGGTATTCACCTCGCTTGATCAGGCACTGGACAGCATAGGCAACTGCATGGTGTTCAACATGAGCAATAACGAAGACGTTACGGATGCCGCAGCCAGACGGGTCGGCTCGGGCGCCGTCATTGGCGGGCAGGAAGCCAAACTGTTCTGGCAGATCATTTCGCGCCTGCAGACTATTCAGGGCGAGTTGTGGGAAAACCAGTCGCGCCTGAAGGCTGTGATTCACAATGTCTGCGAAGGCATTGTCACGATCAATACACAGGGCATGATTGAAAACATCAACCCGGCTATCAGCCAGATATTCGGCTATCAGCAGGAAGAGCTGATCGGGCAGAATATCAGCCGGCTGATGCCGGAAACACACGCGCAGCATCATGATACCTACCTGCTCGATTATATGCGCACCGGCATCAAGAAGGTCATTGGCGGCTACCGTGAGGTCACCGGCCTGCGTCAAGACGGGGAGACCTTCCCGCTTGAGATCAATATCAGCGAAATGATACTGGCTGGAGAACAGCATTTTGTCGGCATTCTGCGCGATGTGACCGAACGCAAAAAAGCGGAAGAGAAAATGACCCAGCTGGCACTCTACGACCAGCTGACCAAGCTGCCGAACAGAACCCTGTTCTATGAACATCTGGAGCGCGCCCTCTCCCAGTCCAAACGCACCAAAAGCATGGTGGCACTGCTGTTTATTGATCTGGACGGTTTCAAGGCGGTCAATGACACCCTCGGCCATGATATGGGCGACCACCTGCTGGTTGAAGTGGGCAAACGCCTGCACGACAGTATCCGGGAATCGGATATTGCCGCCCGTATGGGCGGTGATGAATTCACCGTGATCCTGACCAATTTAAGCAGCCTTGATGTGGTGCCGCGCATCGCGGATAACATCATCAAATCCCTGAACCGGCCGGTTCTGTTCAAGGAGAATCAGTGCCATGTAGGGGCCAGTATCGGCATTGCCATCTACCCTGATCACGCCGGCAATATCGATGATCTGGTCAAGGAGGCGGATACCGCCATGTATCTGGCCAAAAACGCCGGTAAAAACAGATTCTGGATTGTCGACAAGACGTAGCCGCGTTTACTGCCTTAACGGGCGCACAGCATCGGCAGCAATGCGCTGTTTGCCTCCGGCATCGGATAATCTGCCAGCGCATCGATACGCACCCATGCATGCCCGGATTCGCAGCTCAGCGCTGTGAAAGACGCGCACAGGCAGCTGAACAGCTGAAAGTGCAGCAGCCGGTCCGGATAGCTGAAACTATGGGTACCCAGGCTCTGCCACGCTGAGCCGGTGAGTCCGGTCTCCTCTTGCAGCTCGCGCATCGCCGCAGCCTGCGCTGACTCTCCCTGCTCTACCTTACCACCCGGAAAAGACCATAAGCCGCCGCAATGCTGTTCATCATGCCGCTTCAACAGCAGCAGCTCACCGCCAGCGTTAAACAGTGCAACCAGCGCAATAGCTTGCTGCTTCAGGTGCGATACTCCGCATTGATGGTAATGTACTCATGGGTCAGATCACCCGTCCAGACCGTCGCCGTGGCATCACCCATGCCGAGATCCAGTGTGACAGTAAACTCCGGCTGGGCAAACACGCCCATGCCATCCTCATCACGGTAGTCCGGATGCAGGTTGCCATCCTTGAACATCAGCACATCGTCGGCCAGCAGCGTGATGCGGTTGGTATCGATAGCAATGCCGGCATTGCCGACAGCAGAGAGAATACGTCCCCAGTTGGCATCAGAGCCGGCAAAAGCCGTCTTCACCAGTGGCGATACGGCTACGGCGCGACCGACCGTGCGGGCATCGGCCTCACTCGCAGCACCGGTCACCTCAATGGTGACAAACTTGGAGACACCTTCGCCATCGCGCACAATCAGCTGGGCCAGCTCAATGCAGAGTCCGGTCAGCGCCTGCTCAAACAACTCGGTATCGGCAAGCGGCGCATGGCCGAGGCCGATACCGGATGAGAGCAGGTAGAGCGTATCATTGGTCGATGTATCTCCATCGACACTGATGCAGTTGAATGAGCGATCGGCTACGCGCTTGAGCATGACCTGCAGCTGGCTGGCGGCGATCGGTGCATCCGTGGCGACAAAACCGAGCATGGTCGCCATATTCGGGTGAATCATGCCGCTGCCTTTGGCGATGCCGGTCAGCGTATAGCTATGACCGTCGATATTGACCTGCGCCGAAGACCATTTGGCAAAGGTATCGGTAGTGCGAATCGCATTGGCTGCCGCCTCCCATCCGTCGGCGTCCAGTGCTGCGGCTGCCTCATGCACCCCCTCTTGGATGCGCTCGATCGGAAATGGCGTGCCGATCACGCCGGTTGAGGCGGAAAGCACCACATCGGCCGCTACGGCCGCAGCCTCTGCACCCGCTTCAATCAGCTGCCTTGCCCAGAAAGACTCCATCTCACCCAATCCGGCATTGGCATTGCCGGCGTTGGCGATAATGGCGCGAATAGTGTCGGAATGCTCCGCCAGCGTTGCCTCACCATGACGCACGCAGGCGGCACGAAACCTGTTTCTGGTGAACACGCCTGCGGCGTGGCAGGCCACGTCACCGACAATCAGCGCAAGATCCTGACGCTTGCCCTTCAGGGCCGGTGATTTGACACCGCATGAAGCAGTGCCGATACGAAAGCCGGGAACAGCCAGCGGTTTTTCCAGTTCAGGTATATTAACAGCCATACGATAGTTTCCTTGTCAGCAGAGTTGGAGTCCAAGACTGATACCGGCGCAGGTCGTTCACAAGTGGTGATTACGCAGGGACTGGAGCGGGATCCGACAGGCAGGCCAGCGCATGCGCGCCATTACTGCAATATTAGCACGCATCTTGCTTGTAGCCGTAAGCAGACCATGCAGCCGCATGGCCGGACGCCAGGACAAAAGGAATACCGCATGCATTTTGATCCGCTGATGATGAACATCTCGATCGTACTGACCATCGCACTGGCCACAGCTTACCTGGCCGTGCGCCTGGGACTGCCGATTGTCATCGCCTATATTATCAGCGGCATCCTTCTCGGTCCCTCCGTCATGGGGGTGATTTCGGATCAACATACCATCACACGCATCGGTGAAATCGGCGTGGTCATGCTGCTCTTCTTTGTCGGTATGGAGGTCTCGATCCCCAGCCTGATGCAGCGCTGGCGCATTGCCGTTATCGGTACCGCCATACAGATACTGGTCAGCGTGCTGGCCTGTATCGGCCTCACCTGGGCTTTCGGCATGCCTGTCGAGCTGGGCGTGCTCTTCGGTTTTGTCATATCCCTCTCCAGTACCGCCGTGGTATTGAAAATACTGCAGGATACCGGTGAGATGGAGGAGCCCTTCGGCCAGAACGCCGTAGGCGTACTGCTTATGCAGGATATGGCCATTGTACCGATGATGATCGTGCTGGCATTGATGGGCGACGGGGAGGTCCATCCGTCTGATATCATTAAACAGGTGGTGGGCGGCATCGCGGTGCTGGCTCTGGTTGTATTTCTGGTACGCACCGGTGTGCTGCATATCCCCGAATTCCTGCGCGGCAGCCTGGAAAAAAGGGTACTGCTGGGGCTGCTGCTCTGCCTCGGGGCGGCGACACTGACATCCTGGCTGGGCCTGTCAGCCGGCCTCGGTGCTTTTCTTGCCGGCATGGTACTGGCCGCCAGCGATCAATCGGACTGGATTCAGGAGCACCTGGAATCGGTCTATGTCATCTTCGTCATGGTCTTCTTTCTGTCGGTCGGCATGATGGTGAACCTCGACTACCTGCAAGCCCACCTGCTGCTGGTAGCCGGAGCCACACTGCTGGTCTTCCTGTTTAACTCGGGCGTGAACATTCTGGTGATGCGTGCTCTGGGTGAAAGCTGGGCTATGGCGCTGATTACCGGCGGCCTGCTCAGTCAGATCGGTGAGTTCTCATTCCTGCTGGCTGCGGTCGGCGCCTTTTCAGGTATCCTGCCTGACGATATGCACCAGCTTACCGTGATCGTGATCGCCATGACCCTGTTACTCAGTCCGCTGTGGTTAATTCTGGTCAGGCAACTGGCCAGCCATCATCAACTGCAATAGCGCCAGGATCAGGCACCAGCCGGCAAAGAGATCTTACCTGCTGACCTGAACCTTATGCTATCAGCGTTTGCCGTGGCACTGCTTGTACTTCTTACCTGAACCGCACGGACATGGATCGTTGCGACCTACCTTCGCCTCTTCGCGCTTGTAGGTATGGGCCGCTTCCGGCTCATCTGTCTCTTCCAGCACATGGCTGTAGGTCACCGGTGCCGCTTCCACTGGCTTTTCGATTACAGGCTGCTCGATCTGAACCCTGTGCAGGGCCAGCATGGTCTCTTCGCGCACCTTATCCAGCATGGACTCGAACAACTCGAACGATTCGCGCTTGTACTCCTGAATCGGTTGTTTCTGGGCGTAACCGCGCAGACCCACACTCTGACGCAGATGATCCATGGCCAGCAGATGTTCCTTCCAGTGATGATCCAGCACCTGCAGCAGCAGATACTTTTCAAAACTGTGCATCTGATCAGCCCCGGTCATGGTCTCCTTGGCGCTCATATGCATTTTCATGGCATCGGCAAGCTTCACGATCATATCCTCCGAGGTTTCCACCTCATCGGATTCCAGCCAGCTGCGCGGATCAATGACAATCGTCAGCTTCTCCTGCAGTTCTGTAGCCATCTCATCCAGCTGCCACTCTTCCGGATGCCCTTCCATAAAACGGGCGCCGATACGGCCGGCATAATCGATCTGCATATCTTCGATAACATCATGCACATCATCGGCTTCGAGCAGTTCGCGACGCTGGGAGTAGACCACATCACGCTGCTGATTCATCACATCATCATATTCCAGCAGCTGCTTGCGGATATCGAAGTTACGACCCTCCACTTTCTTCTGTGAATTTTCGATCGCCTTGGTTACCCAGGGATGCTCGATCGCCTCACCCTTTTCAAAGCCCATCTTGGTCAGCATCGCCTGCATCTTTTCGCCACCGAAAATGCGCATCAGATCATCTTCCAGCGACAGGTAAAAACGGGTTGCTCCCGGATCGCCCTGACGGCCGGAACGGCCACGCAGCTGATTATCGATACGGCGTGATTCATGGCGCTCGGTACCGACAATATGCAGGCCGCCGGCTTCAACCACTTCGATATGTTCGGCCTGACATGCCTTGCGAATCTCTTCGATCTTGCGCTCGCGCTCTTCACCGGTGATTGTGGCCGGCAGCCCGTCAATCAGCATATCCGGATTACCACCAAGCATGATATCGGTACCGCGACCGGCCATGTTCGTGGCAATCGTTACCACGCCCTTGCGGCCGGCCTGGGCAACGATCTCCGCTTCCCGCTCGTGATGTTTGGCATTGAGCACTTCATGCCGGATACCACGCTCCTTGAGCAGCGCAGAGAGCACTTCCGATTTATCGATTGAGGTAGTACCGACCAGAATCGGCGCACCACTCCGATGCGTCACCTCAATATCGTCAATAATGGCGGCATATTTATCATCCGTATCACGGAAAATAAGATCCGGCATATCCTTGCGGACCATATCCCTGTTGGTCGGTACAATGACCACTTCCAGGTTATAAATCTTGTGAAATTCCTCGGCTTCGGTATCGGCAGTACCGGTCATGCCGGCCAGCGTATCGTACATGCGGAAGTAGTTCTGGAAGGTCACCGAAGCCAGGGTCTGGTTTTCCGGCTGAACGGTTACACCCTCTTTGGCCTCCAGCGCCTGATGCTGTCCATCGGAGTAACGGCGCCCCGGCATCATACGGCCGGTAAATTCATCAATAATAACTACTTCATCATTGCGTACGATGTAGTCGACTTCGCGGGTAAACAGCGTATTGGCACGCAGACACTGGGTAGCGGCATGCATCTGATTGACGTTTTCCGGATCGTACAGCTGACCTTCATCCATCAGGCCGGCATCGTGGAAGAGCTGCTCGATATGCTCCATACCGTTTTCAGTGAAAGAGACCGCCTTGTCCTTCTCATCCTTGTCGTAGTCGGACTCATCCAGCTGTTTGATCAGCAGATCCACCTGATTGTAGAGCTGCGTAGCCTGCTCTGCCGGGCCTGAAATGATCAATGGCGTACGCGCCTCATCGATCAGGATTGAATCCACCTCATCGACAATAGCGAAGTTATAACCGCGCTGCACCAGCTCCTCGCGGGAAAAAGCCATATTATCACGCAGGTAATCAAAACCGAATTCGTTATTGGTACCGTAGGAGATATCGGCTGCATATGCTGCACGCCGCTCCTCGCTGGTGATGCCATGTACAATCACACCGGTAGAGAGGCCGAGAAAGCCGTACAGCCGCCCCATCATCGCGGCATCGCGACGGGCCAGATAGTCATTCACCGTCACCACATGTGCGCCCTTGCCGGAGAGTCCGTTCAGATACACAGCCAGCGTAGCCGTCAGCGTTTTACCTTCACCGGTCTTCATTTCGGCGATTTTGCCCTGATGCAGGATGACACCACCAATCAACTGCGCATCAAAATGACGCATGCCGAGCACACGCGATGACGCCTCACGCACAACGGCAAAGGCTTCCGGCAGCAGCTCATCAAGCGTGGCACCATCGGCAATGCGCTGACGGAACTCCGTTGTTTTTGCTGCCAGTGCTTCATCGGTGAGCTCTTTCACGGCAGGTTCAAAGCTGTTAATCTGCTCAACAATGGGCCAATACTGTTTGAGCAGACGCTCGTTGCGACTGCCGAATAATCTGGTAAGAACTTTCAACATGGTGGTGGTGCTCCCGATTGAGGTGATGCGCTGCAAGCTAGCATGAGCAACCACTACGACCAAGCTACTCGGGCTGGACAACAGAGTCAGAGCACGCATACAAGCCGGATATAGTCGCACAAGCCCGGAAAATCTGTCACATCTGCGCACAAACGCATAAGGTTCGGTTTGCTTGCAGGCACCATGATTTTAGTTTATCACTAGCCCTGCAGGACTCAGGTTTCGGAGGTGTGGAAATGAAAAAACGCATGTTTTATGCATTGATCGGACTATTCATGATCCCTGTTTCCGGCTGCCAAACGGCAAGAGAACCACTCTCATCGGATACTATACTGCGCAGCACACTGAGCGGTGCCGAGATTGACCGCTATATGGACTACACCGATGAGTTCCACGCCCAGCTTGCATTGGAATACAATCAGGACAAGCTACCCAGACACTGGGAAAACCCCGTTAGCCATGCCATTTTCACCATTATTCCGACCAGCAGCTACCAGAATGCATCCGACCAACGCTGCCGGGAGTTTAAAGCCGATATTTTCGCCGGCGGCAACAGAGAGGTTGGCAGCGCTATCGCCTGTCGCCAGCCGAATGGCGTATGGAGAATCCGGCACTGATAAAGCTGCTTTGCAGCGGATAGGCTGAAAAACTGCAGCCACAACCTTCCGGGCACGCAACAGAACATCTGGAACTCACCTGTGCACAAGCTCAGCTCCTTGCAAGCCATAAGCTGCTCCACCATCCATCATCAGACTCTCTCATCGTGTGGCTGAAACAAGATCAGTCGGTGGCGGATCCGACTTGCGATTTACCCGCGCGCTCAATTATAATCAATGCAACACAGTATCAGGGCGGGCTCAGGCCCGGGAAATGCATGTTGCGGAGGTGAGGTGATGAAAAAGAGTATCATCTGGATATTGATCGGGCTGTTCATCATCCCGCTTGCAGGCTGCCAGGCCGGCAGGGAAAAGGAGCAGATTGGCACAGTCATGGGCGGTGCTCTGGGCGGCGTTCTCGGCTCCAATGTGGGCAAGGGGCAGGGTAAAACTGCCGCCATCATCGCCGGCACACTGCTCGGCGTGGTCATTGGCAGCGAGATTGGCCGCTACATGGACAGAACCGATGAAATGCAGGCCCAGCGTGCGCTGGAATACAACAGGGACAGACAACCCAGCAGCTGGCACAACCCCAACACCGGAGCCAGTTTCACCACCATGCCAACCACGACCTACCAGAATGGATACGGCCAGAACTGCCGCGAATATCAGACCGACATTTACGTCGATGGCAAAAGTGAAGCCGGCCGCGGCACCGCCTGCCGCCAGCCGGACGGAACATGGAGAATCATGAATTGAGGCATTCAGCGGGTCGCCGCCAGGGAGATACTGATTTATTGGCTTCCTGCCAAAAATCAGCGCGTAAGCGCAAAAGCTTGATTTTGGCCGGGCCGTCCATGGTCCGGATTGAAACGCTGAATTGATCAGCACTTCCCTGACCTAGTCCCGCCAGATATCCCTGAGTAACAGCTCGCAGGTATCATCCCCTTCAACCAGATTCACCTTTCTGGAAAACTCACGCGCCTCATTCACCTGTTTCACCCGACGCCTCTCCAGCACATCACGCAGCCGCTCATGCTCATCAAACAGCTGCCGGTAGGTTTCGCCATCCAGCTTGAGTAGCCGACAATCAGAGATCGCCCGCGCCGTGGCCGTACGCCTGCCACGGGTGGTGATACTGATCTCGCCAAGTACCGTGCCGGTACGCATGGTTTTAACTGCCTCTCAGAGCCATTCACAAGCAGATTCAGACCTATGGCCCCGCTGCGTATCAGATAGATATCGCTTCCGACATCGTTTTCCCGAAACAGCAGCTCTCCGGCGCCAAGCGATAACATCTCCATTTTTTCTACCAGCATTTTACGCGTCTCTGCATCCAGCAGGCGGAAAATCGGTGCCAGCGCCAGCTGTATGATCAGAATATGATTGCGATACAGTGCATCAATCCGCCGGCTGAATTCGCCCGAACTCTCCCGCAGCTTGTCCAGCTGGCTGTAGGGCAGCTCAAGCAACTCGCTATCTTCAGCGGCAACCACTTCGGTGGCGCTCCTGCCACCGGTAAAATAGGGTACGGCACCGCATATCTCGCCACTGCTCATATGCCCCAGATGCGTCCGCTTACCGCCCAGCGTCAGATAGCCATCAATGCGCCCGTGCACAATAATAAACAGGGAGCTGGCCGGCTCGCCGGTGCGCGTCAGCGCTTCGCCGCTGATAACACGGCGTGAAATCATCGCATCCAGTGCCGATTCAAATGTGGCATCATCGAATGCCGCAAACATATCATCGCTGCGCAGGGCATGCCGGGCACGGTCGACCGGCGGCAAAAATTCAAGCAGGCCAGTGCCTGCCACCCCCCTCTCCTGACAAAGGGTGAACACACGTCGTGGCCCATCATACTCATCGGGTGCCACCTCACGATAGAGACGCAGCACGGCAATGGCCTGCGTGGTCTGATGCTGCTGAGCATAACGCTCCGCCGCTTCCAGATACCAGCGCGCCGCATCCTCGCCCAGACCGGCCTCCTGATAGCAGCGCCCTGCACGCAGCGACAAGCCGGCGTTATTCAAACTCAACTGGGCCAGCACCGCATAACAGCTTGCAGCCTGATCATGTTTGCCGTCAGCCACCCGCTGCCTGGCCTGCTGCAACAGCTCGGCAGCCTCCCGTTTACCCTGTTCTCCACGTCCCGCCTTTAGCTGGCGATCATATAGCTGGGCTTCGCGCGCATTCAATCGTGTCACATCCCCCCCTGAAGGAACATATCCTTGTAAATGAAGGATATCATTATAGTGAAGCATCTCCCCTTTTCAATCGCAGTCATGAAACCGCTGCATGTGCAGCTGGCAGATTCAGCCATGCAGGGCCTCCCGCAACCGGACTACCCCTTGGCGAATATCATCCAGGCCCGTCGCGTAGGAGAAGCGCACATGCTGCGCTGCCTTGAAGGCACCAAAATCCTCACCCGGCGTGATGGCCACTCCCGCTTTTTCGAGCAGCTGCCAACAGAATGCCTTGGCATCATCGGTAATACGCTCGACATTGGCATAGATATAAAATGCACCTTGCGGCTGCACCACTATATCGAAACCGAGCGCAGGCAGCTCCGCCAACAGATAACGGCGCCGCTGATCATATGCCAGGCGCATACGCTCACAATCTGCCTGTGCCGACAGTGCGGCGATTGCCGCATATTGCGACAGCGTAGGTGCGGCAATAAAAATATTCTGCATGACCCGCCGGCAGGCATCGATTAGCGGTTCGGGCACGATAACCCAGCCGATACGCCAGCCGGTCATCGCCCAGCGCTTGGAAAAACCGTTCACAATAATAGCCTGATCATCGAATTCAAGCGCACAGCGTGCCCTGACGCCATAGGTTAGTCCATGGTAAAGCTCATCCGAAATCAGGTAGCCGCCCAAACCACGACAGCGCTCTGCCACCTGCTGCAGTTCAGCGTCTCCGATCAGAGTGCCGGTCGGATTGGATGGATTAATAACGACGGCCGCGCGTGTACCGCTCTGCCAGTGCTGCTCGATCAGTTCGGCCGAGAGGTGATAGCGGGTATCCGGGCCGACAGGGATATTGACCGGTTCACCACCGGCCAGGCGAATGAAGTTGCGTTGGCACGGATAACCCGGATCGGAGAGCAGCACCGACTCACCGGCTTCAATCAGCGCCGCATAAATCAGGCTGAAGGCACCCGATGTACCCGGCGTGATCAGGATGCGGCCGGGGCTAACATCAACACCGTACTCATCCCTGTACCAGCGGCTGATAGCCAGCTGCAGCTCTGGATTGCCGGTGGATGGGGTATAGAAGTTGTCACCGTTATCGAGTGCCACTCTGGCCGCCTCAATAACGGAGACAGGTGTGGGGAAGTCCGGCTCACCGATCTCCATATGGATAATTTTGCGCCCCTGAGCTTCCAGCTCTTTAGCGCGTTCGAGCAATTGCATAACACGGAATGGTTCAATGCTGTCTATTCTTCGCATAGGCAGCAGCATACTCAAAAGGCCATTGTTTGTCCTCATGGGGCTCTCTGGCATAGAGTGGCGATATGAAAAACAGATATGATTTGATCGTTATAGGGGCCGGCATTTCCGGCCTGGCCATGGCTTACAAGGCCGAGCAGGCCGACATGCATGTGCTGGTCGTCGAAAAAGAGAGCCGCACCGGTGGCTGTTTCCATTCAGAAGTAGTGGCGGATGATGCGCAGCCATTCTGGCTGGAGATGGGCACACATACCTGTTTCAACTCCTATGGCCGCCTGCTTGCCCTGCTCGAGAAGCTGGGGCTGACGGATCAGATGCAGGGACGCGAGAAGCTGCGCTATCGCATGCTTGCCGATGATAAACTGGTCTCGATTCCATCTCGCCTGCATATCTTTGAGCTGATCACCCATGCCTGGCGACTGTTCTCCCTGCAAAAAGAGAACAGGTCTGTCGGCGAATATTATCGCGCCATCACCGGCCCGCAGAATTACAATGAGGTATTCAGCCATGCTTTTAATGCCGTGCTCTGCCAGCCGGCATCCGAGGTGCCTGCGGATATGCTGTTCCGTAAACGCCCGCGTAACAAAGCGATCATGCGCAGCTACACCTTCCCTGAAGGGCTGAGCTGGATCATTGCCGCGCTGGCGGATCAGCTGGAAATCAAAACCGGCCAGGAGATCCACAGCATCCGGCGCACCCAGACCGGCTATCAGGTCGAAACAGCCGCAGGCGTGCTGCTCGCCGACAAAATCGCCTGTGCTACACCGGTGCTGGCCGCAGCCCGGCTACTCACTACCGCCCACCCGGAGATTGCCGAACAACTGAACTGGGCAGGTGAAGTCGAGATCGAGTCTGTCGGCATTGTGGTGAAAAAAGAGCACCTGCCGCTAGAGCCTGTCGCGGGCATCATCGCCGCCGATGGCTTTTTCTATTCTTCCGTATCACGCGACATTGTCGCGCATCCGCATCTGCGCGGCATGACCTTTCACTTCAAACCGGGCCTGCTTACCGATGATGAAAAGCTACAGCACATCTGCAGCGTGCTGGGCATAGCGGAATCAGCCGTACTGCATCTCTTTCATAAAACCAATCGCCTGCCTGCACCGGGCGTGGGACATCATCAACTGATTGCCGCCGTCGATGCTTTGCTGACGGATCAGCCGCTGGCGCTGGTAGGCAACTATTTCGCCGGTGTTGCTGTCGAAGATTGTCTGGAGCGCGTCGAAAGCGAGTTTGCACGGATTGCTCCGTGATGCGCGCGCTGCCCGCCACAGGCCTGGCGCTGATGCTACCCCTGTTCCTTGCCGGCTGCTCTCAGCCACAGGTGGATGTCATGTTTGAATGTGCATCACCCTCCGGCAGCAAGGTGGCAACACTCTACCGCGTTGCCAGCGGCGACCGGCCGAGCGACATACAGATGAAAATGAATGTGCGACCGGCCACAGACAGCTTCGATGACAGCATGCAGAGCTTCTCATTCAAGCATGGCTATGATGCCATCATGCACTGGCACTCCGATCATGAAATGCTGGTTGAGTATCCGCAGTCTTCCGACATCACCAATCAGGAGCCGGTCATATTCGGCTCCAGCCAGACCTTCGATGCAAGCGACGCCATTACCATCCTCTATCAGGAAAAACCATCCACGCACGGTTATTTCATGGTCGAAAAACGCTGTTTCTCTGCGCCCGAGTGATGGTAGTAAAAGCTGCCGGGAGATACTTGATCTGCCCGGCTTACAGACTTAACGCCCTCTCTGCTGCGTGAACCGCTGTCTGTTCAGACAGGCCAGACAAGAACAGGCTTTCTTGCCGCCTGAGTCTCATCAAGGCGGCGGCGGAAAGGCTTGACCGGCGCCTGATGCAGCATGTCGGTATCACCCGCCTCACAGGCATCAGCAATCTCCAGCATGGCATCACAGAAAGCATCCAGCGTTTCGCGTGATTCGGTCTCTGTCGGTTCAATCAGCATGGCGCCATGCACAATCAACGGGAAATAGACTGTCATCGGATGAAAGCCCAGATCAATCAGGCGCTTGGCAATATCGAGTGTTTTCACACCATGCTTCTCCTGCCACTCATCGGTCAGCAGACACTCATGCTTGCATAAACCTTCAAACGGCACGTGATAGCGCCCCTTCAGGCGATGCAGCACATAATTGGCATTAAGCACCGCATCTTCAGCAATCTGGTGCAGATGTTCATGACCGAATGCAGAGATATAGGCGTGGGCGCGCAGCAGTACGCCAATTTGCCCGGCAGAGCCTAGCACCGGCCCGACAGATGAATCACAGGCATGCACCAGTGCATAGCCATGACTATTTTTTTCGATACGCGGCACAGGTAGAAATGGTGCCAGTACATCGTTCACCGCCACCGGTCCGCCACCCGGTCCACCGCCGCCATGCGGCGTGGAAAATGTTTTATGCACATTGATATGCAGACAATCGATACCCATATCACCGGGACGCGCCACGCCAACCAGTGCATTGAGATTGGCACCATCGCCATAGACCAGACCGCCGGCATCATGCACCAGCTGGCAGATCTCCTTGATATCCGACTCAAAGGCGCCGGCTGTATTCGGGTTGGTCATCATCAGTGCGGCAGTATCGCCATCCAGATGTGCCTTGAGCACATCCAGATCGATGCGCCCATCGGGGCCGGACTTCAGCTCCACCGTATGCATGCCGCAGAGTGCTGCTGAGGCAGGATTGGTGCCATGGGCAGAATCGGGCACCAGCACCTTGCGTCGATGCTGCTGGCCGCGGGCATCGAGCGCGGCACGAATCATCATCAAGCCGGCCAGTTCGCCGTGGGCACCGGCAGCCGGTTGCAACGTCACATGCGGCAGACCCACAATATCACCCAGCCACCCCTGCAACTCATAGAGCAGTGCCAGCACACCCTGGGCTGTATCCTCCGGCTGATCCGGATGGATATGCGCCAGTCCCGGCAGGCGAACCAGCTGCTCGTTCACGCGCGGGTTATATTTCATCGTGCAGGAGCCGAGCGGATAAAAGCCGGTTTCAATACCGTGATTCCACTGCGACATGCGCACAAAATGGCGTACCGTTTCCGGCTCGGAGAGGCCGGGAATCCCTGCAGGCTGCTTGCGGCTGAATGCATGCAGGGCATCGGAAACAGGACCCTCTACACCGGGCAGGTTGATTGAAGATGGAGCTTCATGCGCGTGTTCGAACAGCAGCGCTTCTTCGTGCTGGATACCGACTGTGGCGGAATATTTGAACGTGGTATCGGAGCTCATACGCTCACCTCCAGTGCTGCCAGATAATCGCTGATATCATCAGCCTCGACCATCTCGGTGGTCGCAACCAGCAGGTGCCTTGCCTCCACACCGGCTTCAATCTGCTCCAGCGGAATGCCGGCAAAGATATCGGCCTCTCTTGCCGCCAGCAGAAAGCGCTCGCGCACCACTTGATCGGCAAAACTGAGTACCGTTTCATTGTAGTGCGCACCGGTTGCAGCAGTTACCTGCGCCGGCAACTGCGACACGAGCGACTGCAGGGCCGCCGCAGAGTGGCGGGCCACCGTCGCAAGTCCTGCGTCACCCATCAGCGTCATATAGGTCGCCGCGGCCGTACACATCAGCCCCTGATTAGAGCAGATATTACTGGTCGCCTTTTCACGACGGATATGCTGCTCGCGCGTGGAGAGGGTCAACACAAAGCCGCGCTTGCCGTTCACATCCGAGGTCATGCCGCATACGCGGCCGGGCATCTGACGCACATATTGCTGCTTGCAGGTAAACAGTCCCAGATGCGGACCGCCAAAGCCCATCGGGATACCCAACGACTGGCCGGAGCCGACGGCTATATCCGCACCCACTGCCCCCGGTGATTCAATCAGGGCATAAGCGGAGACATCGGAGAATGCGATCACCATCAGGCATTTGGCCGCATCGCACGCCGCACGCAGCGGTGCCAGATCATACACCGAGCCGTAAAAATCCGGATACTGCACAATCACACAGGCGGTTTGCGTATCAATCGCCGCAATCACCCGATCCAGATCGGTGCCGAAACAGCCCATATCCACCTCTTCGTATGCGCCATCCAAACGAGAGAGATAATTGGCCGTGACCGCGCGGTAGCGCGGGTTGACGGAGCCGGCCATGACCACACGCGATTTGCGTGTCACGCGCCGGGCCATCAATGCTGCTTCCGCCGTGGCGGTCGCCGCTTCATACATCGAGGCATTGGATACATCCATACCGGTCAGGCGGGCAATCATGGTCTGGAATTCAAACAGCGTCTGCAACGTACCCTGCGATATTTCCGGCTGGTATGGCGTGTAGGCGGTGAGAAATTCACCACGTGAAATCACATAATCAACCACCGCAGGTACAAAATGGTGATAGGTACCGCCGCCGAGGAAGTAGCGCGTATTGGTTGCATTGCGATTCATTTCGGAGGCTTTGGTGAACTTGCGTACAATAGCCGCTTCCGACATCGCGCCGGCAAGTGCTAACGAGCCTTTTTCGATATGAAATTCGGATGGTATATCGGCAAACAGGTCACGCATGGAGCTCGCACCGATGCTTTCCAGCATCGACGCTCTGTCGCTATCGGTATGAGGCAAAAATCGCATGTTTAATTCCTGTTTTTAATTTACCACAAAGAAGACGAAGGGCACAGATGAGTGCTTTCGTTCCTGATATCCACGTTCGGGCACCCATGATTACTGCGTGGCTGGCAGCAGATCACATAGCAGATCGTTCCCTATGTGGTGAATACGTTTGCGTTACTCTTCGAGGAAGAGGGTGTACTCGTCATCGCTCATCAATTCGACCGAATCCGCACCGCTCATTTTCACCTTGGCAATCCAGCCTGCGCCATAGGCCTCGCTGTTCACCAACTCCGGTTCGCCTTCCAGCGCTTCGTTCACCTCAATCACCTCACCGGCAACCGGCGCATAAACATCGGAAACAGCCTTCACCGATTCAACCACGGCATAGGCTTCGCCTGCTTCAAGGGTACGGCCGATTTCCGGCAGCTCGACAAACACGATATCGCCCAGTGCTTCCTGGGCATGGTCGCTGATGCCGAAGATTGCACAATCGCCTTCGACACGTACCCACTCGTGCTCTTTGGTATATTTCAAATTTGCTGGAATTGTCATCTCTCTCTCCACAATACTATTATTATTTTATCGTCTGACGTTGCTGCGTACGAAGGGCAGCGTGGTGCGCTCTGCGGCAACAAGCTTGCCACGAATCTCCACACTCAGATCACCGTTATCCGCATGTTCCGGCTGCACATAAGCCAGTGCCACGCCACCGGCCAGCGGTGAGTGCATGCCGGAGGTGACTTCGCCACTCTCAACGCCATCGACAAACACCTTGTAATGCTCACGCGGGATACCCCGTTCGGTCAATTTCAACGCGATTAACCGCCGCTCCGGACCGGCAGCCCTGCGCGCTTCAACGGCTGTTTTGCCGATAAAATCACCTTTATCGAGTTTGGTGATCCACATCAGCTTCGCCTCCACCGGCGTCACTGCATCCGAGATTTCATGGCCGTAGAGGGCATAGCCCATCTCCGTACGCAACATATCACGTGCCGCAAGCCCAATCGGCTCCGCCCCGTGCACCAGCAGTGTTTTCCACACCGATATAGCGATGCTGTTCGGGATATAGATTTCAAAACCATCTTCGCCGGTATAACCGGTTCTGGAAACAATGGCGTCAACGCCATTCACCTGCACCCGGGCAAATTTATAGTAACCGATCGATTCCAGCTCGCTGTTGACCATAGGCTGCAGCGCCGCCTGGCTGGCGGCCCCCTGCAGGGCCAGCAGCGTGGTATCATCAGATTCGTCGACAACACTCACGGCAAAGGCTTTCGCTTCGGCCTGCAGATGCGCCACATCCTTGTGACGGTTGGCGGCATTGATGCAGAGGTAATACTCCGTATCGCTGATCTTGTAGGTGGTGATATCATCGATAAAGGTGCCGCCGGCATTCAACAGAGCGGAATAGTGCACCTGCCCGGGAATCAGCTTCGACACATCATTGGTGGTGACATACTGCAGAAAAGCCAGCGCACCGGATCCGGTAACACGCACCTGCCCCATGTGGGAGATATCGAAAATCCCCGCACCGCCTTCACGCACGGCCGTATACTCCCTGAGCGCGCCACTTTTGTACTGCACCGGCATTTCAAAGCCGGCGAACGGTACGATTTTACCACCCAGCGCAACGTGCTGATCAAACAGTGGTGTTTTTGCCAATTCAGTCATCTGACTCTCCGATATGGTTCTTGAACGCCTGCACGGTGTTCGCCAGCAGCATGGTAATGGTCATCGGTCCGACACCACCGGGTACCGGTGTAATCCAGCCGGCACGTTTACTGGCCGATTCAAAGGCCACGTCACCGGTCAGTGTGCCGTCCGCACGCCGGTGAATACCTACATCAATCACAACAGCACCCGGCTTGATCCATTCACCCTGAATCAGCCCCTGCTTGCCGGCGGCGGCAATAACAATATCGGCCCGCTCAATATGGGCCTGCAGATTTTTGGTGAAACGGTGACAGACCGTCACCGTGGCGCCGGCCAATAACAGCTCCAGCGCCATTGGCCGACCGACAATATTGGAAGCGCCGACGATCACACTCTCCATACCGTGCAGATCCAGGCCGGTCTCTTCCAGCAGCTTCATGCAGCCATACGGGGTGCAGGAACGCAGGGCCGGCTTGCGGGCGGTCAGGCGGCCAATATTGTAGGGATGAAAACCATCCACATCCTTGCCCGGATCAATCGCCTCGAGGATGGTCTCAGAATTGATATGGGCAGGTACCGGCAACTGCACCAGAATGCCGTCCACTTTCGGGTCCCTGTTCAACTCGGAAATCAGTCCCAGCAGATGCTGCTGACTGGTATCCGCCGGCAATTCATAGGAGAAGGAAGCGAAGCCGACATTCTCGCAACCTATTTTTTTATTTCTGACATAGACATGCGAGGCGGGATCGTCACCGACCAGAATCACCGCCAGCCCGGGCGCGCGCCCGTGCTTTTGCGTCAGCTCCGCCACTTCCGTGCCTATCTCTTTACGCAGGCGATGTGCCAGCGCTTTGCCGTCCAGTATCTGTGCAGTTGTTATCGTCATAGTAGGCGCATTGTTGCAGCAAGACCCCTTTCAGACAATGGGGACTTGCATCACTATTTCACAGCCATACATCAGCGTTGCGCCGCCGGGCCCGCATCGTTCATAATCTGCGTGTACTTCCTGCTGTTTGTGGTAATAATTTCAACATGATGAGAATTGGCATTAATCTGGGCGGCACCAAAACGGAACTGATTGCGCTCGATGAGCAGGGTAGCGAGTGCCTGCGTCATCGCTGGCCGACACCGGCCGGTGATTATGCCGCCACCATTGCCCTGCTGGCCGAAATGGTAGATCAGGCCGAGTGCGAGCTCGGCGCTACTGCCACGATCGGCATCGGTACACCGGGTGCGGTTTCCGCACAGACCGGCCTGATGAAAAACTGTAACTCCACCTGCCTGAACGGGCAGCCGTTACAACAGGATGTCGAACAGGCCCTGCAACGGCCGGTGCGTCTGTGCAACGATGCCAACTGCTTCGCTCTCTCCGAAGCGGTCGATGGCGCAGCTGCCGGCTCCGCCGTGGTCTTCGGTGTGATTCTCGGCACCGGCGTCGGTGGCGGCCTGGTGGTCAACGGCCGTATCCTTGAAGGAGTCAACCGGATTGCCGGCGAATGGGGGCATAACCCGCTACCGTCAGCAAGCAAAGATGAGCGACCGGGACCTGCCTGCTACTGCGGCAGAAACGGCTGCATTGAAACATGGCTCTCCGGCCCGGGCATGAGTATGAATCACCGGCAGCACGGCGGCGAGAGCATCACCGCCGCTGATATTACCCTGCTCGCAGCAGATGGTGATGAGAGGTGCATGCAAACCCTGCATCGCTACTGTGATCGACTGGCCAGAGCGCTGGCAGGCGTAATCAACATTGTGGATCCGGACGTTATTGTGCTTGGCGGCGGCCTCTCCAATATCGGCCTGCTCTATAAGCAGGTGCCGCAAATGTGGGATCGATATCTGTTTTCCGACAGTGTAGCGACACGCCTGCTACCACCCGTACACGGAGATTTATCCGGCGTGCGTGGTGCAGCCTGGCTTTGGGGGAGTGAATGAACATCGCACATATCGGCCTGCTGGTCTCCGACCTGGAGCGGGCAGCCGCCTTTTACGAACAGATGCTCGGCCTGCAGCGGATAGAGCGCCCGCAGCTAAACTTTGACGGCCTCTGGTACGGGCTGGATGCCGGCCAGCAGATTCACCTGATGCTGCTGGACAGTCCCTATACCGGTTGTGACAAACCGGACCACGGCGGACGCGACAACCATATCGCCATGCAGGTTGAGGATTTCGACGGCATACGGCAGCGCCTGGATGCGGCAGGCATCACCACGACGCAGAGTAAATCCGGGCGCACAGCCCTCTTTTGCCGTGATCCCGATGGTAATACCTTTGAGCTGATACCGGCCAGCTGACTCGCCGGCCATAGTCTGCGCACTTGATACAGCGTGCCGCGTGTGTGCCATCTGCACCTGCCGGCGCGAGCTCTCCCCTTGTCACGTACATATTGCACAGTATCCTTGTACCTACCCTGGAGGTATTCATGAAACGTTATCTGTCCATTGTGGCCATTGGCTTGCTCGCCGGCTGCTCAACCGCTTATCAGGAGCGCTCCGCAACACAGGGCACTGTCGTCGGTGCGGCCGCAGGTGCCGTCATTGGATCCCAGAGCGATCAGATTGTCGAAGGAGCCATCATTGGTGGCGTACTCGGCGGTCTGGTCGGCGCGATGCTGGCAGATGATCGTGATGACCGGATCCATGAATCCGCTCCGCGCTACCACCGCAGCAGCTGTAGCCGGGGTGATATCTACTTCGAGCGAGCCAGCCATGAACGCGGCCTGTATAATCGCATCACGCTGATGCGCCAGGGCATTGTTTACTGCCCCAGCAATCCGGCGGCACACAATGATCTGGGCGTAGCCCTGATGCTGTGGGGCGACAACAACGCCGCCCGCATCCATTTCCAGCAGGCACTCAGATTCGATCCTCAATACTACCCTGCCCGCCACAACATGGCGCGCATGAGCCACTATCAGGCTCCCGCCCGCTACAGGCAGCAACGACCGGTCGCCAGACCTGCAGCACGACCGGCTCCGAGAGAACAGATGGAGCAGCGCCGCGAGAATCAGGAACATATGCGTGATCGCCGGGAGAATAACTATCGCCAGAATAGTCCTGCAGCCGAGCGCAA
>PFXI01000049.1:50120-51687 GCA_002791575.1 Zetaproteobacteria bacterium CG_4_9_14_3_um_filter_54_145
AAGATAATGACCGCAATCGTCAGTCGCGCGACCGGCGTGATGATTAAAACCCGGAAGCACTACCACCGACCGGGCTGATTGCGCCCGGTCGAAGCCAATGAACCCGGGAGGTAACCTGTGCGCAGCAATATCCACCTGATCAACAAGCTGGGTTTTTTATCCATCAAAAAACGCTTTGAGCTGTTCCTGCCGTTTTTTCTGATGCGCGTGAAGGTGATCAGCCTGAGCGATGACTGGGACAGTGTGCGCATGCTGCTGCCGCTGAACTGGGTATCACGCAATGCCGCCGGCAATATGTTTGGCGGCTATCAGGCCAGCCTCGCCGATCCGGTGCCGGCTATCGCATGCATTCACCACTTTCCCGGCTATCGGGTGGCAACCAAAAAGCTGGAGATTGATTTCATCCGCACCGGCAATTCCGATCTGGTGCTGCACTTTGATTTTCCTGCACAGACCCTGGCCACCATTGCCAGCGAGCTGCAGCAACATGGCCGTGCCACCCCCTGCTTTGATATGCATTACACGCGTGCCGACGGCAAGGTATGCACGCGCATCAAAAACAGCGTCGCCATCCGCCCGCGCGGCTATCTCGCCCCGCATGAGAACCGGGAGAATGAGCATGACCATTGATTTCTACTTCGATTTTATCAGCCCCTACTCCTATCTGGCCGCCACGCGCATCCCTGAATTTGAGCGTCAACATGGCGCACAATTCCACTGGCTGGCGGTGAACCTGCCCCGGCTGATCAAACTATCCGGCAACACACCGCCCGGCATGATCAGAAACAAGGCGCTCTATAGCCTGCGTGATCTGAAACGCTGGGCTGCATATCTGGATGTACCATTTAAAATGATCAAACCGGGCAGCTTCGACAGCAGGCCGGCCATGTCTGTCGCCATGGCCCTTGAGGGAGAAGATAGGGCTCGCTTTTGCCAGGCGGTCTTTGCCGCGATCTGGTCCGGTGAGATTGATCCGCGCGAGGAGAACTGGCTGAACCGGGTAATCGAAACGCGTTAGTTGCCGGAAGCATGGCTGATGCAAAGCAGCCAACTGCTGGATGAAACCACCGCCGAGGCACTGGATGCCGGCGCCTTTGGCGTACCAACCTTTGTGCTGCATAAGGGCAAACGGCGCGAGCTGTTCTTCGGTGTGGATCACATGGATTTTCTGGCTCGCGCCTGCAGCTAGAGAGATGCTTATAACCCATAGATAGCGAACCTGTGCCTTAAAGCCTTAACCCTCCGCTAGCAGACTGCCAGTGATTAAGCCTCCCTCCTTTTATTTAGGATGGGAATTTGCGAAGGGCTCCTTCCGGCTAGGAACGGCCAGTCACATTGAACAACGATGAATGCGCGAATCGAGTCCTGACCCTTACCACCCCTCACAAACCATCAAGAATCGAAGAATCATCCAACGGTGGTATTTTCCAGACTCCACAGCTTGTCGAATAATCCCTTCATTTGGATCGGCCTTTTCTTTCTGCGTATTCCGGTCGAACGTGACACCTGATTCCGCTGGAACGCGGCACCCCATTCCGATTGAAGTCGGCACCTGATTCCGGTGAAG
>PFXI01000025.1:0-30984 GCA_002791575.1 Zetaproteobacteria bacterium CG_4_9_14_3_um_filter_54_145
CTGGAGAAACCCGCAGGGAGAGCGATAATTAAAACGATTAATCCAACGGCTCAGGCGCTGACATTCAATTTTACTCAGGCTTTTGCAAGTGGCTCACGTAATATCCTTTTTCTGCCAGAGGGCGGGAGATCGTGGAGAGGTAAATATACGGCGCGTCGACCTCTACAGTGTTATTCACTGGTGGCAGCACCAGAATGGACCGGGGTTTACTCTGCTCCAGTGCAGCATAGTTATAGGGTTCTTGCTTTACACAACCTGCAAGCAGAAGAAGAGCCAGCGGCAAGATCAGCATGATTCGCTTAATCATGTAAGGCATTACCGATTCTCCTTCGCTGCACGATCAATCAGACCTTGAATAAATACCGATGATTCGGAGTAAAGCTTCTTCTCTTCGAGCAAGGCTGCCTCTCCTTGTGCTACCTTTCCTTGAGATTCATACATCATACCCAGATGTGCATATAAGCCCGGTGGCACTTGCTTGCCGGTATTCTCGGCTTGCTGGATATCAGCGGTGAGTTTTTCGACCTGCATCGCGGAATCGGCCTTGCCGGGCTCAACGTACATATCATGGATCAATTGCTCATACTCACCCCAGTAATAAATCTCATCGGCGGGCTTTGCGCAGCCGCTAAAAAGCGACAAACTAAAAATAATGACAAGCAGATGTCTGGATTTAAGGCTGAACATGCCAACGACCACTCTGCAAATCTTTGACCATATTATTGACCGCTTCCGTAATGGCAAAATTCAGCACCTTGCCATTGAGTGTGCTGTCATAGCCTGCCGTTCCACCAAAACCCACAACCTCTCGATTGCTCAACTCATATTCACCGGCGCCCTGTGTGGAGTAGACAATTTCGGATGAAATAACATCAACAATATTCAGAGATACCTTGGCGTAGGCCGTCTGCTTTTTACCCGATCCAAGTATGCCAAAAAACTGGTGATCGCCAGTAACTTTACGACCAAATTCAGTCACATCGCCTGTCACAGCGAATCTTCCTCCAGCCAGCTTCTGATCGGTGCCGCGCAGTGCTGCTTCATGCTTTATTTGCTCAAGGTTTTCACGATCCATAACCTTGAAACGGTTGGTTTGCTGCAGATGCGTTTTCAGAATGGTTTTTGCCTGATTACCCAGTCGATCCGTGCCAGATGAAAACAGCCCCTGCTGGTAGTTAGATCGATTTTCGAATACGCCGACAATCAACGGAATCTTCTCAGCCGTTGGGGCTACGTTGTATGTAGCAACAGTTTCAGGAGCAACAGCATGGTGACTCTCGCTGGCACAACCAGTCAATAACATGACTGACAACCCGCACCCTAGCGCAAGAATTTTTACACCTGGTAGATGATGGCTATACATGAATGCTCCTATGGCAAAATAATGAAAGCCCAGTGTAGGTGAGAATCGGCGATTTTGTAAGGTGAATATTTTCGCCTCATGGCTGAGCAGAAAAACAGCCCGATGCAGGGAAGATAAGCTGTTGCATTATTGGCTAACCCGTCACTCTTCGAGCAATTCATCTCTCCACCTACCCCCTTCTTCGCGGCAGGGAAACCGATCATGAATAAACGCGGTAAGACCTATAATCCGGAGATCTGACTCACTGCATGTTTACCACCATTCAAGACCGGGCACAGCCGGCGCCTCTCTGATGATTACATGTTTGGCTCCGCATACAGAACAGTGGAATCGGCCTACATTTTTTCGCAGCTCATCAACAGATGTGAATGGCGTTTTCGGCATAACCTTCGCCACATCCTGCTGATAATCACAGGCCTCACAGTATAAGTAACAGGATGGTTGATGCTTAGGCATTTTCTATTTGCTCCCGGACTTTTTGGTGATGGTGTACACGTTCACGCATAGGTGAATTTTGGGTACTGATAACTATGGACACAAAGACCTGGCGTAGCATATCAAACCACACCCCATGTTGGTACAGCCTGACAGAGTGTACTCAGTCCTCAGAACGTATATTCGACCTCAGTGTAAACGCGGTCATTTTTATCGAACTGACCGAAGAAGCCCGTGCTGCCGCCGAACAGGTCGGCGCCCAGCCTAGCCATGATCTGGTCGCTGAATTCATAGGCGAGTTTGGGGCGCAGCATCCAGCTGCCACCGGCCCAGTCATAGAGGCCGATCACTTCTGGCTTGAGCTTTTCATTCATATAATCGGTGGAGATCATCAGGCTGACAAAGCCCGAGGTCTGATCCTCCGCAATGGTGGTATCCCGGCCCGGCAGGTGGCGGATGAACAGTTGCGGGCTGATGCGCCAGTTATTTTTTGTGTAGTCCACGCCGAAGGCGGCATTCACCGTTGTCTTGCGGCCAACCGAGGTAAGCGGCGTGGTGCCGGTTTTATTGATTCCTTCGCCGATATTCACCGCCAGCTCACCGCGCAACACCATCGGGCCGAAAGCATTGGAGAAGGAGCCGCCAACGGTATTCATGCGCTGGTAAACCGGTGTCAGCGTCAACAGCCCCGGCGTCAGGTTCTTCTGCATATTGGGTGAATCTTTCCAGCCGTAGAGCCAGTTCAGCGACAGATCCCAGCCGGCAATATTGGAACGCCAGGCGATGCCTGCCTCTGTATCCGCCGCTCGCCAGCCGGGCTTGCGTCCTGCCTGCACGGCAAGCGCCGCCCCGGCGGGCGCCACAGGCATGGCGTAAGCCCAGCGCGAGCCTGTCGGTGCAAACTCGCCAGCGCGGGCATCGGGTATGACAATAAATTCAAACTCATGCTGGGAGCCGCCGATATCAGCATACCAGTTCAGACGGGCCGACCACAGGCCGATGCGCGAATCGAGAAAGTCATCGAGAATAAACTCACGCATATCCAGCGGATTGATAATATCGAGCATGCGCAGCCCGTCGGTCTTACCCCAGACCATCTGCTGCTGGCCGATGCGGAAATCGAAGGCATCACCACCATAGAGCAGGTAGGCCTCCTTGCTCTGCAGGTAGGTGCGATAGTGTTGCTTGATGCCCGGCGTCAGATCCCGATTATTGGTCGGCTCGATGTCCATCGCCGCGTCATACCAGCCCAGCACCCTGCCGCGAAATTCCCAGCGATCACTAAGGATAGCTTCCGGCTTCAGATCCAGCCGGCTCTGCAATTTGTCCAGCCGCTTTTCACCCGCGATGAAGTAAGCAGTCTCATTTTTGAGCGCGCCGTGCAGCGTCCATTCAATGGCGACAGCAGCCGTCGGCAACTGCAACAGGCCAGCAAGCGCCGGCATCAACCAGCGTTTCATACCTTGAGCTTGCTCTTGCCCAGCCCCAGCAGTACCGGAAACAGATAACAGGTAGCCAGATAACAGATCACCATGGTGGCGGCGATCAGGGCACCCAGCTTCATCTGTGGATAGAGCGCTGCCGTCAGCAGCACCAGAAAACCGCCCACCACGACAAAGGTGTTGAACAGGATGGCATGGCCGACACTGCGGTTGGTGTTAATCACGCTCTCTTCATAGCTGTGACCAGCGCTACTCTCTTCGTGGTAGCGATGCAGATAGTGGATGGCAAAATCGACACCGATACCGAGCGCCATGGCACCGGTCAGGGCCGTAGCAATATCGAGCGGGATGCCGAGATTACCCATCATGCCGTAGTTCACCGTCACCGCCAGTGAAACAGGGATCATCGCAATCGCTGCAATCAGCAAGCGCCCGAACATCCACCAGCAGAGCAGGAATATAGCCAGGATAGAGGTTGCCAGCGAGGCGATCTGCCCCTCGATAATCATTTGCGACAGCCGGTAAACGGTGAAGCCGGTACCGGCCCACTCTACCTTGTACCCCTTATCCGCCGGGAACCATACTTCCGTTTTATCTTTCAGCTGCGCCAGCAACGCCGCAACCTCTTTGGTTGCATCCGTTTTCATATTGATACGCACATGCGCATGGCGGTAATCGCCGGTGATGAATGTTTCAAAATCATCGGGTGCGCCGGAGAAGGAGTAGAGCAGCAGATATTGTGCAGCCAGATCGGATGATGCCGGCACACGGCGCCAGGCAGGGTCATCGCCATGCATGGCCTGATTCATGGTCTGCAGAAACTCGGCAATCGAAGAGGTATCGCCTACCGATGGCGACTTCTCGATCTCTGCCTGCAGAGCAGCCAGATGCTGCAAAAATTGCGGCTCCAGCAGTCCGTTCTCTCGACCGGTATCAATCATCACATCGAGACTCGTGGTGCCGGCAAAGTGGCGGTTGAGGGTTTCATCGGCCTGACGCAATTTATCGTCCGGCTTGAACTGCTCCACCAGTGAGGCATTCACATCCAGCTTCATCAGGCCGAAGATCGCCACCACCAACAGTGCGGCAAAAAAGGCCATAATGCGCTTCGGATGACGCAGTACCGCACCACCCAGCCACTCCACATAGCCGGTAAACAGCGGCTTGCGCTCGGCATGTTTCGGCCTTTCAGGCAGCAGCATCAGCGATGCCGGCAGCAGCAGCATGGTAATCAGCAGCGCGTAAACGATACCAATAGCTGCAAACATACCGAAATCGCGAATTGGCGGCAGATCCGAAGCCAGCATCGAGAGAAAACCTGCACCGGTTGTCACCGAGGTCATCAGCATCGGCTTCCACAGCTCATGCATCACCTCGGTCAAACGCTCCCGGTGATGTGCATAGGCCTGATAGTGGGCAAGCAGGCGCTCCCGGCTAAGAAAATGCACGGCATCGGCAATACCGATGGCCAGAATAAGAATCGGCAGCATGGTGGTGATCGTATACATCGGCGCGCCAAGGGCCGCCATCGTGCCCAGCGTCCAGATCTCGGCCATCAGCACCACCGCCATAGGCAGCAATACGCCGCGCGGCGTGCGGAAAGAGAGAAAGAGCAGCAGTACCAGCAACCCCATCAGCAGCGGCTGCATGCGTTTCATCTCAGCCGGCATATAGGCGCCGAATACCCCTTCAATCACCGGGCGACCGGAAACCAGGAATCGCTCGGGGCCGCCACGTGCCTCCAGCTCCGCTACCTTGGCCTGCAGCAGATCATATATCTCGGCGTATTTATGGCGCATCGGGCGCACGACAATAATCGTGCCCTTGCCGTCACCGGAGACAATGACATCCTCATAGACCGCGAACTGATGCATACGCTGCTGCAGGTGATCGATCTCTGCGGCTGTTGCCGGCACATCATCCATGAATTTTTCGACATCCAGACCGGCATCGGAGCCGCGAATATCCTTGATCGTAGCCAGTGACAGCAGATCATTCAGCGCCAGCGTGCGGAACATCGGCTGCAACTCCAGCCAGTTGGTCAGCTCCTTTACCAGCGCCAGACTATGGGTGTTGTACACACCATCCTTGCTGTTATTGATGATGCCGATAATCACCATATCCGCACTGCCGAAACGCGACTCCAGAACCTGCTTGTTGATGTAGGCATCACTCTGCTTGGGCAACATCGCATCCAGATCGGTTTCGATATGCAGGTGACGCATCTGGCTGATGGCCAGCACGGTCACCAGCAGTAGCAGCAACAGCACCGATTTCGGGTGACTGAGCAGCCAGTTAAATAGTTTTTTCATGGATGATCTCTCCGACAGGTGCTGCTTGTTTATTCATTCTCGCGGTAACCGCGCTTGAGCATACGCTCGGAAAACATGCGGTCGGACAGGCCGGTATTGTAGCGCTGATCTGTGAATATCAGCTCGGTACTGTGGCCACTCTGTATATTGGTCATGGTGCCGTGCAACACGGTCCAGATACCATCAATCTGGCTGATCTTATCGGATAGCCGGTGTTTGAGCTCCTGCCCCTTGCGATCCCAGTAAACCACGCGGATAAACATATGAATATCCTTGCGGATGTAGTAACGGGTTTTGCTATAGCCCAGATTCTTCTTCAGATCCTCGGTTTTCGGTACGCCCTCAACCACCCATACATCCTGATCCTGCATGGATTCGGAGCCGGTCAGCGTCCAGTTGTAATCTTCCAGTTCCGGCGTCTGCTTGATATCTTCAAAGGTGAAATCGGTACCCATGAAGTAATCGCCACGATCGGATGAGGAGATACGGCGCACCTTTTTCAGCGCCGGCAGGTAGAGCCACTGGTCATCATCTTTTTCCACGCCATCGTAGTCCCAGGTCAGCAGTGCTGTATCACGCACATTGGACGGCGCGAGGAAGTAGGTGATCGATTTGCTGTCCTTGCCGTAATCCTTGCGAAAGGAGGCCATCTCGCGCTCACGCACGCTGCCATGCCGGTCAATCAGGCGCTGTTGCATCTTCTGAATCAGGTCGTCGCCGTCATCGCGCGTATCGACCAGCTGCATAATGGCCAGCCCCGTAGGCTCCACAGCAAAAACAGGAGCAGCCAGCAGCAGCGTACCGCCCAGTATCATCAGGCTTATTCTATTCAACATCTTCATATCCTCTCGGCTTTTCCGTATCTGTGTGCATAGCTGTGAAGGGCATCTTAGCTTTCGCAACTGCCACATGCACCACCGGGTTTCACGCCCAGCCTGATCAGGATCTTCTCCATCAGGCACCAGCGGGTGAATCCGGACTGAAACAGATTGGCCCCGACAAACAGTGTAAACCAGAGCCAGCCCGGCTCATTGAGTATGCTGCCATTATATATTGCGCTCATACAGACCGAGAGCATGATAAAGAATCCTGCAACAATACGAATTACGCGCTCTGTCGTCATATTACTCTCCCTGTTTGACTGGTGCTGTCGGCAACTGGAAACTGGCATGGCAGGCAATACAGTTATCCATCGTTGCCGCCAGCTTCTGCTGGATCGCTTTGGCAGGTTTGCCCTCTTTGGCCATATTGGCAATATCGTCAAAGGCGTAGTGGGTGCCGAAACCCAGCTGCTTGAACGCCAGCGGTAACTTGGCCCGCAGCCTGAAATCCACCGTGGCGATAGCGGCACTGCCGATTGGACGCGCTGCTGCTTCCACGGCTGCCAGATCATCATTGGCCAGTGCCTCGACAATCGTCTGCGTTGTTTCCAGCAGCACTCTCATCTCGCCCAGCACAGCCTGACGCTCGGCCGGCTCCAGTATCACTGCCGTGCGTCCGTCCTCGGCTTTTTCCGTGTTGCCCAGTACGATTACCTTCAACGCGCCGAATATTAATACGCTGGTCAGCAGGCTAATCGCGATCCAGTGTGGTGTGGTTGTTTTCATTGCTATCTCCTTTGTATTTTAATGGTTCGCAGCTGTTTGCGGCCAATGATCAAAATCAAAATATTTTCACCGGCTGCGCCTGCAGCATTTGTGCATCCTGCACGCCACAGAGGACGCGAAAGACGCAGAGGAAGGGCAAAATATTGTGTGTTTAACCGTGTCGGCAGCAGGTGCAGAGCATCAGGCCAGGGACACACTCTCAATAATATTTTCTATACTGCTTTTCATCGGCGGTGAGTGCTTTGGACTATCGCGCGCAGAGAAGCGCCGGTGCCTGCTTCTCTGCGGCAAGGTGAATGGTGACCGTAGGAAATGCCTGTGGTGCGCAGCCAAAGAAGGTGCCCTGGGGCAGGCAAGCCTTCGACTATCACGTTCATACATGCTTAAGCCCTATCAGTTTATCGGCAATATGCTTCAGTGTTCTGATGGTGACAGCCTTCTCGGCGTCCGGAATATCGCTGAGTACCTCCTGTTGAAAATCGCGCACCAGCGGAATCATCACTGCCAGCGCCTGCTCTCCTGCTCCGGTCAGTGCCACGCGAAAGCAGCGCCGGTCATCCGGGCAGGGTTTGCGCTCCACAAACCCTTTTTTTACCAGTCCGTCGATACGGCGGGTAATAGTGGTTTTATCGCGCATCATCAAAGCGGCGATTTCTACCTGTGTCATCGCCCCCTGCTTCAACAAGCGGAACAGGATGCCGAAGTCCTGAGCCGACAGCGGCAAAGCGTGGTCGGCAAAGCGTCTGGCAATCTCTTCGGTCATCAGAAATGCCGTACGATTCACATTCAGGCCGATGGCCTGCTCCAGCTGGAAATCCGGATTCAATTCGCTCATCTGTGTCTCCTTTCGCCGCACGCTATCCATGTAGTTGTATTCTGCAACTGTTGTCTTGTGCAACCTAATCGACGGACTATGCTTTCAGCACACATCCATACAGGATGGCGCCATGCTCAGTTATCAACACTCCTACCATGCCGGCAATCACGCCGATGCCTTAAAACATGTCATTCTCGGCGATATTGCAGCCGGCATGTTCAACAAAGATGCGCCGGTTTTTATGCTCGATGCCTTCGCCAGCCGCGGCATCTATGACCTGAATGCGCCGGAAGCGCAGAAGAACAGTGAATTTGAAACCGGTATCGGCAAACTCTGGCCGCTGCGGCACGGGCCATGCCCTGTCGGTATCAAACGCTGGTTTGCGTTGATTGCTGCGGAAAATAGCGATGGCTCATTTACCCGTCTGCCGGGCTCTACCGCCCTGCTGCACGCAATGGCACGGGAGGCTGACCGCCTTGCCGCCTGTGATCTGCACCCGCAGGAGTTCGACGGCTTGCGTATGGCCTTTCAGGCCAGTCGCAGGTTCAGCCTGCTCAAGCGTGACGCCTTCGAGGCACTCAAGGCGCTGCTGCCGCCCAAAGAGAAGCGCGGGCTGATCTTTCTTGACCCCTCCTACGAGGTTAAGGAGGAGTATCGCCTGATTGCCAAAGCGGTTGCCGAGGCGCATCGGCGCTTTGCCACCGGCGTTTATGTGATCTGGTATCCGCTACTGCCGGCCGAGCGCCATCTGGATCTGTTCAAAGAGCTGAAACGCTCCGGCATCCGCAAGATCCTGCGCGTGGAGCTCGACTGCGCCGATAGCTTCCCCGACATGCAGATGCACGGCTCCGGCATGCTGATCGTCAATCCGCCGTGGCATGCCGAGCAGGCTATGCAGGCATCGCTGGAGTGGATCAGTGAAAAGCTCACCGATGGCAAAGGCCATAAGCATTTCGGCTGGCTTGTGCCCGAATAGGGCTTCACCGCGAAAACAGAGGCCAGCGTGCAACACGCATCGGCCATACAAGCCTGTTTCGCAGGCAATATTGCCCAGCAATAAGGCAATCTCTACCGGCAGGCGCAGCGCCAATCGGCTTATGTAAGCCGCTTTTACACAAAAACAGTTGGATTCCGCTCAAAACACACTTTGGCATCGGATATGCTCAAAGATAATCATAACAGTTCGTTGCACTGGCGTTATGACTTATGCGCCTGGGCCGATGAATACTGATCGGGAGTTTGTCTATCCGGGTTGTGTGAATCCCTTCATTGGGATACCTGATACTCAGGATGCGGCGCCCACCTTTTTCGCGAGGGTTCAGTACACATAGGTCATAACGCCAGTGCAGCGACCAGGTAGCAAAGAAAGGCCTGCCGGCCCCTCCTCCTCCCTCCCTGCCGGCAGGTCTTTTTGTTTCCGCAAAAGATGGTGCAATGCTTCACTCACAGGCTCCAGCATGCAGGCAGGTGCCTGCAACCGGAACTACTATCACTGTTGACGTAAATCCAGCCAATTCAGTACACAGAGGATCACATGACCCACTCTCTTTCGTTTGCAAGACACGGCGACAAGATCAACTCCCCGTTTTTTGAAGATTACCTGATCAAGCTGCTCGAAGAGCGTGATCGCAGCGGCCTGACCGACATGGTGCATGAGATCGATGCGATGATGATCACTGTGGACCCCGGCCATTCGATCCGTTACATCGCCGAGCTGGCACTGATGACGCCATACCACTATCTGGTCACCCTGGAGAGTGAAAGCCACTGGACGCATGTATTGCGCATCGATCTGGACTCGCCGGATCTGCTGGTGCGTGAAGTCAAAGACGGGAGCATCCGCGGCATCTTCCGCAGCCTGAACGAGGTCTACCCTGTCGGCGCCAACAAGCCGAACAGTCGCTACATGGGTGAGATTCTGCGCGTCAATGATCTGCACGGTGTCGTAGCCTGCCAGAAGGAGCGTGAGTTCCGCTTCTTTTCCCCGGATCAGATACGCAAACTGGAGCTGCCGGGCAATATCGCCATCAGCAAACCGTCGCCATACACACATAATATTGTTGCCTACATGGAGCGTGCGAGCGATCAGATACGCACCTATGCACTCGGCGTCAGCAGCATCCGCGACGATGTGCAGACCGCCTACCTGGCAGCCAAAACAACCCAGAAAGAGCTGGGCATCGACCAGCTGATCCTGCCGATTGATCACCTGGCCACGCGTGTTTACAGCCAGAACCGTGAAGTTGCCATCCTCGAGTGGCTGTCACTGTCGAGTTACTATTACTGGGGTTCATTTGATATATCGGAGCAGAACTCATCAACCAATGTAACCAAGAACGTGCATTGCCAGAGCGAGTTGCGCAGTCCGGCCAAGGTATTCACCGCTAACAACACGCCATATTTCGTCAACCATCTGGAGAAACTGCCCTCTCCGACCGAGACCTTTGTGCGCAACTACGGGCCGCGCCTGCATCATATTGCCATCGCGGTAAGCGACCGGTTATCGGGCTCACAGCAGGACGGCCTTGAAAACATCGACTTTGTGGTCAACCAGATTGCTTCACAGGGGCGCAACTTCCTGCTCGATGTGATCGGCTCCAAAGAGGACGGCTTGAAACAGATCTTCTCCAGCGCATCAGAGCACTCGTCGCTGATTATCGAATACGTGCAGCGCTTCGGTGATTTCGATGGTTTTTTCACCAAAGATAATGTGGCGGAACTCACGCATGCAGCGGGTGTAGAGGAGGAGCTGCTGGCACTGCAGGCGCAAGCAAAGACATAACTGCCCGGCTGAAAATCGCGACCGGCGCCGGCGCCGGCGCTGTTGATGAAGATGCTGATGCCAGCGAGTGGAGAGGGTAACATGCGCGAAACAAGGATAAGGCCATGACTCCCTACACACTGATTGATACCAGCTGCGAACACGGCACAACGCTGCGACTGCTGCAAAAAGACGATGAATTCACTATCCGGGTGGATGGTGAGCATGGTGAGCTGATGCATAGCAGCGTGCACAATTCGGAAGATGTGCTGGCAGAGCTCGCCTGCAAGCATGTTGCCGCAAGGGAAAACCCGCGCCTGCTGGTCGGTGGCCTCGGCATGGGCTTTACGCTGGCTTCGGCCCTGCGCCACTCCGGCCCCACTGCACGCATCTTCGTCGCCGAACTGATGCCGGCCGTTGTACGCTGGAATCATCAGCACATCGGCGCTATTGCCGGCCACCCGCTCAAGGATGAGCGCGTCGAGGTCCTCATTCAGGATGTCGGCAAGGTGATGCGCGATCATTACAACAGCTTCGATGCCATCATGCTCGATGTCGATAACGGGCCCGATGGCTACACCCGCGATGACAACGACAACCTCTATGGTCTCGGCGGCCTTGAAACGGCCTTTGAGTCGCTCAAACCCGGCGGCATACTGACGGTATGGTCGGCGGACAGGGATATCAATTTCACCCAGCGGCTGATGAAGATCGGCTTCGAAGTGGAAGAAAAACGCGTCCGTGAGCATACCGATGATCTCGGCGCCATCCACACCATCTGGGTCGCAATACGCTATTAGGCCACTAAAAACGAACATGGACGAGCCGGACGCAAAGGATTAGTTTTACTGCATGTTCAACTCCGATCATTCGTCTTCCGGGACTGCGCCGGAAAAACCTGCCAGCGCAACCCCCTTATATCTGCTGGCCGTCCTCATTGGCGCGGTTGCAGTCTTTGCCTTCTTTCTCATTTTCGGCAGCCATAGCAAAAAAACCGGATTGGTAAAGCCTGCCGCTATCGTGCAGCCTGCAATTGCCCCCGCAGCTGTCGTTGCCGAGCCTGAACCTGTGAGCGAAGAGCCTGCAGCCATTGAGGCCGAAGTCGAAGAACCTGCCCCCGTTGAAGCCGAAGTTGAAGAACCTGCCCCCGTTGAAGCCGAAGTCACAGCCCCTGAAGATGAGCCACTACCCATTGAACCGGAGCCGGAGCCTGTCGATAACGCTATCATTCCAGCCGACCACAACGGGCCGCCATGGGCATTGAATCTGATGTCCCTCTCCGACCCGGACGGCTCACCTGAGCATGTTGATCAGATCACTGCACTCGGCTACACACCTGAGGTGGTCGAAGTAAACATCGACGGACAGCACTGGTTGCGCCTGCGCATCAAGGGTTTTGCCACCATCACAGCGGCGAGAAAAGCCGGCCAGCACTTCGTCGCCAACAAGGACTATCGCACCCTCTGGATCGGCGGCTACTAACAGCTACAGCAGAGCTGCCTCCTGATCATACAGGTTTAAATCGTACAGATTCAGACTAACCCCAGAAGTTCGACGCTTTTCGCTCGGAATTGTCGGCATAGCCATGCCACCTGTACTGATCGACCGCCATGCCGGTCATCGCGCGCTCCGCCAGCTGCAGAGCCTGCGGTGGCCTGTTATAGGCGCTCTCTACTACCTGAGGTGGAACCAGTTGTTTCTCGGGCAGCTTCGTTATTACCACACTCCCTGCAGACTGTGACAATACAGGGGGCTGGCGACGGTTGCCGGTGGTTGCTGCCGGCTGAACGGCCGCCACCAAATGCTCGCCGATATCCTTGCCGGTTTTGCTATCGACAAAGACATTTACAACCGATGAGACCAGACTGGAAACCAGACTGCCGAGCATGCCGCCGAACAGCGTATCACCGGCAATGCGGGGGCCATAACCCATCTGATCACCCGTCAGCTTGCGGTAGATGGTCGAAATCACCGGAATATGCTGCAACGGATTGATCACATCGAGGATATCGCGCCAGCTGAATGAGCCGGTCTCCCAAACCCCCTTCGGTTTTTCGATCATTTTGAGCGGCTCTGCTGCAGCCACCTCAGGCGGTACCTTGATAGCGGCAGCCACAGGACGACCGGCAGCCCGGACCGGCTGAAAGGGAATCGAGTAGTTAGATACGACTTGCATAACCTTTCTAAGAGCATATCCGGGGCCATCGGCATTACCTTTATATTTCAGTCAATTATGGTCACGCTGATGATCACAGCGGGCACTTCTTTCCAGCCAAATCAGCAGTTATTTCCGCACCGGATATGATCCCTGCCCCGCAAAGCCTGTTAACAACAGTGCCGCATCGGCGTACGCTTTTCCCATGCCAACGCCGCCAACGATTCATCCGTTAAAAGCCGCCGCCAGCATCCAGATCGGCGGAGAGCCGTTCACTGCCGTGCTGACCGGCATCTGTGGTACCTCGTCGAAAAGGCAGTTCCTGCCAGGTGCAGCTGTGCCCGAAATACTAAGAGTACGCCTCTCCACAAAAGCCGGTAAGTTATGGCAGGGCATCACCATCCGCTTTGAGGTCGCCAGCGGTGGCGGCACGCTGAGTAATGCCGACCAGATTACCGACCGGCTCGGTGCCGCCGCCCTACCCCGCAATGCATGGGTATTGGGCCCGGCTGTCGGTACACAGACAGTCACGGCTACCGCCCTGGTTGCGGGCGTGGAGGCCAATCCCCACCTGTTTCGCAGGGTGGTCGCAGGCGAGCTGACCGGCTCAATCATTCGCATCGTTTCCGGTAACGGGCAGAGCGGACCGGCAAACTCGACACTGCCCCTGCCGCTGATCGTCGCGGTCTTCGCTGCAGATGGCATCACACCGGTTGCCGGCGCCAATGTCACCTGGCAGATCATCGGTGGCAACACCATCATCATACCCAGCGATAATCAGGGGCAGTCTGGCGTTAGCCTGCAGACCGGCGGCACGCCATCGGCAAACAGTGTGGTCATAGCCCGGCTGGATAACGGCAGTTCGGTCAGTTTTATCTATTCCGTCACCGCGTAAAGCAGGTACGGCCTAATGCCCGCACGGCTGTGTGACCAGTGCTCCATCTACCCGTTTGAAACGAATATCCGAGCGATCGGCCATGGCCACAGGGATCATCAGAAATACCAGCCCGGCGCCCGCATCCTGTGATCTGTATTTTCCATCCCCTCTGGCATCCAGCCCCAGCGTCACCGACTCATAACTCGGTCCGACAAGCACATCCCCGGGGCCGCGGGTTAACAGATTTGCATCGCGCTTCAGGCTGATCTCGCCATTGCTGAGCTTGAAATCAGCGCCTTCGGTGTACGACTTCGCATACACCACACACCCATGGCTGAGTGCACTGACGCTCACCTGTGTACCATCCACGGCAACCTGAATACGCTCAATATCCTTATGCGCTACACCGGCAACATCCACGCCACCCCAAAGCAGGGATGAGAGATAGACAGCCCTGGATGCAGCCTCGCCCTCGCCCCTGTTTTCATAGCTGCCGGAAAACGTCTGCATGGTCGATACAGCCCGGAACGGCTGATTATCCGCCGGTGCCGCACTATGCACACAAGCGGCGAGCAACAGCCCCGTGCATGCAAACAGTATGACCTTTTTCATACGCACACCCCTCCTCCCCTGGCGCACAAACAGCTGATCTGCATGGCAATCACAACCTTACCGCCACATAGACGCCTGTATGACTGCCGCAGCTGATGCCATTACATTGCACTTCTGAATCGATGCTGATCCTTGCCCGCCCGTGTTTCTCCAGCGTTCTGATAAAACGCTCATACACCTGTGCCGGCGGCAGTGTACATACCGCTTCAAAGTCGGCCGTCACCGGGTTGGTGAACTCAAAGGCAGAGCTTTGAATCACCAGCCGCGTATGCAGACCCAGCTCCTTCATGCGTATAAACAGCAGAGCCCAGCCGGAGAGGATCGCTACAGCAGAAAGGCTGCCGCCAAAGGCCGAGTTGCGGTGGTTGATATTGGCATCCAGCGGCGCGCTGATCGTGATGGCATGGCCATCATAGCTTTTAATCGCCGCACCAAGGTGGGCGGTGATCGGAATATGCTCATGCACATAACTCAAGATTTCAGTGAGGTCTGTTTTCATCCGGTATACCCCCGCTTATCTTCTGCAACCATAACCACTAAAACGCAGGCAGAACAGGCAGAAGCGCCATTTAGTGCCGTGCGCAGGCCAGCCCACTCACATGCCGCGCATATACCTTGGCCTCAATGGCGCCTCCCCGTGCAGTGCCGCCTGCAGTTCAGCCAGCAGCCGGGCTCTGTCGCGCGGCAGGTTGCCGGCCAGCGCCAGCGCATTGGAGGCGTGATTGGAACGGAAGATCACCGGTCTTGGCGGATCCAGTCCGCTGATCAGACGCTGCAGCTCCAGCAGTATGGATTGATCATCCTGCACCTCAAAGGCTTCCCCGAATTTGCTATGAAATTCCGCAGCAACATCATCATCCAGGTATAGCTGCAGCGTGGAGAGGTAGGTGATCGGCGCGCTATTGAGCAGCGCAATGGTGCCGTCGATATGCTCCTGCCAGTGCTGCTTGCCACCAAGCCCCAGAATGACGGTACCCGACACCTTGATGCCGGCATCAAATGCCTTGTGCATCGCTTCATTGATCCCCCGCCGGCTGGCGCCCTTGGTGATCTTCTTCAGCATCATCCCGGAGCCGGATTCAATCCCCAGATAGAGCAGGCTTAAGCCCCGCTCCTTTAGCAGGGCGAGCTCATCCACCCCCTTGTGCAGGAGATTCGCCGGTGTCGCATAACAGGAGACGCGGGCAAGTGCTGGCAGGGCCGCATGCAGTGCATCCAGGATCGCCAGCAGCTGCGCTGTCGGCAGGCTCAGCGCATCGCCATCGGCGAGGAACACCCGCCGTGCATCAGGCTGGCCTCTAGCTGCCCTGCCGATATCCTCCAGCACCGCCTCAAGCGGACGCTGACTGTACTGTTTCGTCCGGTACATCGCACAGAAACTGCAACGATTGAAGCTGCAACCCAGTGTCACCTGGATAATCAGGTTATCGCCCTCGCTCGGTGGCCGGTAGAGTGGCATGTGATAATTCAGTATCATAATTGCCTGCAACTATCGGGGATTATTTCACGCATGGCCATCCTCTCTTATTCAGCTCTTCACCTGCCCCGGATTACCCATTACTGTAAGCAAGGCGCAGTATCGCATGACCAGACAGAAAAACGGGAGCGCCTGATGAGCCAGTGGCAGAATCCGAACGATGCAGCACTGGCCGGGCTTTTGCGCTCGGCAAACACCATCGCCGTTGTCGGCTGCTCCCCCAAACCTGAGCGAACCAGCCACCGGATTGCCGCCTTTCTGCTGACATGCGGCTACCATGTGATCCCGATACATCCGAAAGCCGATATGATTCTCGGTCAAAAAGCCTACGCATCGCTAAGCGATATTCCCGAGCCGGTGGATATTGTGAATCTGTTTCTCCGTCCCGAGCTTACCCCGCCCATCGCCAGAGCCTCCGTTGCTATCGGCGCCGGGGCCCTGTGGTTGCAACAGGGTATCATCAACGAGGAGGCCGGCCGTATCGCGACAAGCGGCGGTCAAATCTGTGTCATGGACCTCTGCATCGCCGTCATGCACCGCACGCTGTTGGACTGAGCTACCGGGACTGCCTTCAACACAAAAGCGGGATGATACTCCAATGAATAGTCTGGGCGGGCACTACTGCTTGATCTATAGTGAGCAGGTACAGGTAAAAGGAGTGGCTTATGCTTTTTCGACAGCTTTTCGATAAGGAGACATCAACCTACACCTACCTGCTGGCCGACCAGATGACGGGAGAGGCGGTAATCATCGACGCTGTCGATGCCCAGCTGGAGCGGGATATACAGCTCATCCACGAGCTGGGGCTCAGGCTATCCTATGCCTTTGATACCCATGTGCATGCCGATCATATCACAGCCAGCGCCGCGATGCGCGAACGATCCGGCTGTACGACAGGCGTATCAAAACACGCGCATGTGCCGTGTGCAGACCTGCAGCTGGCTGAAGGCGATCAATGCAGTATTGGCCGCCATCTGATCACTGTACTGGAGACACCGGGCCACACCGACGGTTGCCTCAGTTTCTGCTGTGAATCTCGGGTCATGACCGGTGATGCACTGCTGATTCGCGGCTGCGGGCGCACGGACTTCCAGCAGGGTGATGCAGGCACACTGTACGACTCGATCGCCAACAAACTGTTCACCCTGCCCGATGATACACTGGTCTATCCCGCCCATGATTATAAGGGCATGAGCTGCTCGACCATTGGCGAAGAGAAGCGGTGGAATCCGCGCCTGACGCTGGCAAGGGATGAGTTTATCTCCTTCATGAACTCACTGGATCTGGTTGAGCCAAAACAGATTCATGTCGCCGTACCGGCCAATCTGGCCTGCGGCAAAAGCGCTGGCTGATGAGTCCGGGTCTCATACCCGCAGCCCTGCTGATCGGACTGATTCTCGGCCTGTTTGGTGCAGGCGGCGGCATGTTAACGGTGCCCGCTCTGATGATAATCGGCGACATGAGCGTCAAAGAGGCTGTACCCATGAGCCTGTGGGTGGTCAGTCTGGTATCGCTGACGGCAGCCATCCACCAGCAGGTATGGAAACAGCTGCAGTATCGCCTGCTGCTCATCCTGGGCGTCACCGGCGTTGCCGGCAGCTTCATCGGCGCCCGCTTTGGCGCCAGCATGCCGGAAAACCTGCAACTGGCGATGCTGGCGATACTGATCCTCGCTGTGGCGATATGGACCGGCTTTGTACGGCTGGAGAATAAGGTTCAGACATTCCGGTATATTCCCGCACTGCTGGCTGGCTTTGTTATTGGTCTGCTCACCGGTCTGCTCGGCGTAGGCGGCGGCTTCCTGCTGGTGCCGGCGCTGATTTTCCTCGGCATCGGTCACTTTCCCACTGCCGTCGGCCACTCGCTGATCATTATCATCGCCAATGCCGCAGGTGGCATGATCAGCTACGCGGGGATTGCATCGGTAGATATTGATATCGGGCTGACCGCGAGCATTGCCCTGATCGCCGCCGTTGGCAGCATCATCGGCGGCATGCTGCTCAAGCGCCTGCCTGCAGCGCCCCTGCAGAAGGGTTTTGCCATACTACTGATCATGTTGGGCGGCTTTATCGCCTGGCAGAGTTTGACCGCCGCATAGCCGGGGCAAGTCACCCCAGCCGCATTGAAAAAGCAGTGGCTAAGCAGATCGCCAAAGGGAGTCCCTGAAAAATAAATCAGGAATCAGGATCAGGCAGCATCTTCGCCTTGCTGTTTATCCCCTGAAAGGTTCATCTTTCTTCCCGTAACCATCCTGAAGGTAGCTTCAATAGAGAAGGCGGCCCCTACCATGGCAAACAGCAGCCACAGCTGCCAAGGTGAGCTATTTGCGGTCTGCCAGATCAGGCTCCCCAAGGCACAAAGGCATAATCCGACGCCGATCAGCGGGATGGAACGCCTGCTCTGTGTCTCCTCTGCCAGCACCACATTAGCAGCATTGACGGCTGCAAAGATGATGAGAAAACCGGCACTGCCCATGGTCGACATGCTGGAAAGATCGGCCAGATTGGCGATAAAGAGAGTCAATCCTGCTGTGATCAACAGCCCCTCTATGGGCTTGCCCCAGACCTTTTTTTCCAGTGTGTGTGGCAGCTCTCCGTCTTTTGCGATGACATAACTCAAGCGGGCTGCACCGTAAATGGTAGCATTGATGGCCGAAGCCGTGGAAAGCAGGGCTGCGATGGCGATCAGGACAAATCCTGTCGGGCCCAGGGAGGGACGGGCAGCTTCAGCCAGTGCGTAGTCCTTGGCAGCGACTATTGTTTCAACAGGCAGCGTTCCGACAGTGACTGCCGCAACAAGGACATAGAGAACGATCACGAAACCAACGCTTGAATAGAAGGCGCGAGGCAATGTCTTGGGCGCGTCGCGCACATCCTGCGCGGTATTGGCAATCAACTCGAACCCCTCATAGGCAAGAAAAATGATCATCCCGCCCGCAATCAGGGGCACAGGGGCCGACCAGGCTGCAGGGGCCAGTCTGGCCGTATCAACACCCCAGATACCTACGCCGATAAAAACCGACAGAATGACCAGCTTAAGCAGCACAATTCCGTCTTCCCACTCGCCAATCAGCCTGGTGTTCAACAGGTTCAACCCGGCAATAGCGACGACACTGCCCGTGATCAGTATATGCTTCCAAAAAAGCTGAGCATCCGGCGGAAAAAAAGATGCGCCATAACTGCCGAATGCATAGGCATACAGCGACAGCATAACGATGTAACTGATCCAGAGCAGGATATTCGCACTGCCCGTCAATAGCCCTGAGCCGAACGCCCGATCCAGAAAGGCTGCTGTCCCACCCTGACTCAGATAGGTTACAGACAGTCGTGCGTACGAGTAGGAGGTAACAAGCGCAACCAGGCCTGCGATCAGAAATGCTACCGGTGCGCCGCCTTTGGTTAGTTCCACGGCCAGACCAAGCACGGCAAAAATCCCGCCACCGACCATGCCGCCAATGCCTATTGCTGTGACTTCCCAATAGCCCAGCTGCTCTTTTGCGGATGTGCTCATATAGATTCAGCTGTTTTCATGTTTGCAACCGGACCACCCAAGCGAAATGCTGTTTATCAGAAACAGGGCCACGCATGATATGAAAACGCTTTACTGCCTCACAGCGAGGATAGACCATAAACAGAAATGCACAACTGATGGAGCAGAGGAGTGTGATAAGGCACCTGAGTCTGGCAGATGAATCGTCTATCAGCGTTGACTCATCTGGGCCTTTATTGAAGGGTTCAAATCACCCAAGCCTGCCCCACCGTTTCCTTTGGGTCGGTGATGATTGAGCTGCTCAGAGTAACGCACTGCGCATAACCGGATATGATCAATCGGCGTGCCTGTTGGGACAGCCAGAACAGACAAAAACGGCCAACAAGGAAAGCAGAGACAATGTTCATTGAACAAATGGCAAAATACTCCATCGTCATCGGGCACCTGATTGCCAGCCCGGCCATCTGGCTGGTGACAGGCATTTCTGTGCTCGCCAATATATTCACCGCCCAATGGGCCTCATGGGGTTTGCTTGCCCTCATGCTCTATATCGGTACAGGTATATTTAACTGCTTTGCCCATGGCGAATTCCGCGTCACTACAGCGCAGGCGCTGACAAGAGCCAGGCCGGTCATTTTTCCGGTCATACTGTTTTCCATCAAACTCAGCTTTATTTGGCTGATCCCTTTTGCTTTTGCTATCGCTGCCGTTATCGGTGCTGGCGAAAGTGCATTCAGCACTGCTTTCGCCACGTTTATCATGACAGCCTTAATGATGGTGTCGCTGATGGCAGGTACGGCTATTGTGCTGCTGAAAAAGGATTATCGTCTATGGCCCACGCTCACCCTGCTGTATAACAGCCTGCCACTACTGCTGGCAAAAACATGGCTGGCCATGGTCATTTGCATAACCATGCTGGCCATAAATTTTATGCTGGCCACGCATGAAGGTAACGGCGTCTGGCTGGTCATCATAACACCCCTGATTGAGCTCTCCGAATATGCATTTATGCTGTATATGATTGGCACATTCAACAGTGCGCCGGCCCGTTTACAGGTTGCTGACTAGACAACGGAGAGCATGTCGTTACACATCAGTAAGCTGTATACCATCCCGCAAATAGATATGGACGCGAAAATGGCAATGGTCTAGTTTTGCAATATGTACGCTTCCGCTAAACAAACAGATGCTTCTGCCATCGGCCACTACAGACAGCTGCTGCTCCACTCTGCACTCATCGGCATGGCCACCTTTTTTCTTGTTAGCTGTGACGACCAGCAGCCACCGACTTTCAAAACGGCACAGAGTGAACAGGCAGAGAGCGTCACCACGCCTGATGTACAGACGCCCGGTGACACACTAGAAGCGGAAACAGAGCACAGTGCCGTCAACGAACCTGCGTCCGAAGATGCCAGCGGTGAGCTGGCTACCATTGAAGCGGAAGCACCGGGCACACCGGCAATGGAACCTGAAGATGCTACCACAGAACCTGCTGCCAATGAGGCGGCGCCACGCCCTTCAGAGCCGGCCCCTGCTTCACCAGCTGATCTGACTACAGAGCCCGCTCCGCTCACTGCCATGCCCGATGCAGCAACCCAGACCACCACGTTCACCAATCCTGCGGGTCCACCGTGGGCACTCAATGTGATGTCGCTGGCATCACTGGAGAACGCACAGGCAGTTGTCAGCACAGTTACAGCCCTCGGCTTCACACCGGAAATCAGCGAGGTTGTGATCAATGGGCAACGTTTATACCGTGTCCGCATCAAGGGCTTTGCCACACGGGATGAAGCAACAAAAGCCGGTCAAACTATCGTTTCCGGCACACAATATGAAACACCGTGGACCAGCGGCTATTGAGTTTCTGATAACCGGGGAAGTTACACATCCGGTTAACATAGTGAGCAGTACACACTAGCGGCAACATGGATCCAGCTACCGGCAGCACATGCATCGATTGTAATAGCAAATATATAATGACCGACCACACGCGCCATGCAGGTTCTACCCATGGATAATACGGTTCAACCGCAATAAAGCTTCTTTGGTAAGCCTGATCATAAACAACTAAGCTGCGGCGATGCGCCCCAAACCAGCACCGAACTATCTGGCCGGTTATCCGCCCACACTGACAGATAAAATAAAACAGATGATCGAGCAGGATCAGCTGGCAGACTGGTTACTGCGCAAATACCCACTGGCGCATGCAGTGCGCAGCGACAAGGCGCTGTATGATTATGTCATGGCACTCAAAAACAGCTACATGCGCAATGCAGGGCTGATCAACAAGGTGGCTTTCGACAGCTCGCTGCATCTCACCCGCAATGCACTCGGCATGCACACCAGCAAATCGCAGGTTCGCGGCGCCAGACTCAAGCGCAAACGCGAGATTCACGTGGCTACGGTGTTCATGGATATGCCGCCAGAATTTTTGCGCATGATTGTCGTGCACGAACTGGCCCACATGAAAGAGAGCGATCATGACAAATCATTTTACAAGCTCTGCTGTAATATGGAGCCAGACTATCACCAGCTGGAGTTTGATCTGCGCGCCTATCTCACCTGGCTGGACATAACGAAAAAACCGCTTTGGTCTCCCGCCCCATAGGTTAATTCCAACCATTCACTACTGCGGGAAAGCGTAGCGGCTTATCATTAATCAGAAGACGTGGCGAATGCCTTGCAGGATCATCTGTATGCCAATCGTGCCGGTCAGCAGTGCGCCGGCACGACCGGTAATATCGATATAGCGTTCGAGCAGGCTGGCATTGCGTACCTTGATGATGTCGAAGGCATATTTCAGCAGCATCAGCATGATAATGGCCAGACTCAGCGCCAGCGCAATACTACCGGCAGCCATCGGGTAACTCAGCGTGGAGCCGGCCAGGACACTGGCACTGATGGTGCCCGGGCCAATCATGAAAGGCATGGCAATAGAGCCGGAAATATGCTCGGGATTACCACCGCGCATGCGTTTGATGGCATCACTGCCGATGAACAGCATCTGCATGGCGATCAGAAAAATAACCAGCCCGCCGAAAATAAGAAAGGAAGCGAACTCGACCTGCAGGATATCTGTGAAGATAGCCTCGCCGCCCCATGCGAACAGCAGGAATACCAGGCCGCTGATCATGCTGGCGCGCAGCAGGACGCGAAAAAAGGTGGGGCTATCAAGCTCCTGAATCAGATCCAGAAGATAGATGCTCATCAGGAAGGGGTTAAACAGCACCAGAAACAGTGCCAGCGAATTGATAAAAGGGTCCATAATCCGGCCAACCAAACACACATATGCTGATAAATCAATAAAAGTAAGCCTTTTTACATGCCATCGGGCTGTCATTTGCTATTTGAGCCCGGGGCCCTAGGGTCCGTGCCAATGCTTACCGGAACCTATAAGGCAACCAGTAAAGCAGGCCGTTTGTCTTTTCGTGCACCTGTTGCATCTGACGGTCCGGCAATTTATGCGCTTGTGGAACGATGCAAGCCGCTGGATCTCAACTCTCGGTACTGTTATCTGATATTATGTGAACACTTCTCTTCCACCTGTGTCGTGGCCGAGCGTGAAGGCGAGTGCCTTGCCTTCATGACCGCCTACCTCTCTACTGAGCGTCCCGATACCCTTTTCGTCTGGCAAATTGCCGTGGATGCGGAGTTACGCGGACAAGGTGTAGCCAAACGATTACTGGCTGAGGTATTGGCTCGCCCTGCCTTGAAAAAGGTTCGTTTTGTAGAGGCCACGGTGAACCCTTCCAATGATGCCTCGCGTGGCATTTTCCACGCTCTCGCCCGGCAATATGCCACAGAAGTCCACGAATCCCTGCTCTTTGCCACCGACCTGCTCGGTGATGGTGATCATGAGCAGGAGAACCTGATTCGTGTAGGCCCTGTTGATTTGGAATACAACCCGGCCCGGTAAGCTCCACCTAGACCAGGAGATATAAATACAATGAGAATTTTTGAAGAAATGGAATCCGAGGTACGCGGATATATCCGCTCTTTCCCGGCCGTGTTTGACACTGCCAGAGGATCGGAAATGTTTGATGACCAGGGCAACCGCTATATCGATTTTTTTGCCGGCGCCGGCTCACTGAATTATGGCCACAATAACCCGGCTGTTTCGCAAGCCCTGATCGAGTATCTGCAGCATGACGGTGTGGTACATGGGCTGGATAAGGCCACTGTTGCCAAAAAAGCTTTCCTGCAAAAGCTTCGTGATACCATCCTCGGCCCGCGCAATCTGGAATATAAAGTGCAGTTCACAGGCCCTACCGGCACCAATGTTGTTGAAACAGCACTCAAGCTGGCGCGCATGGTCAAAGGCCGCTCCAACGTCATTGCTTTCACCAATGCTTACCATGGCCTCTCCATGGGTTCACTGGCCGTGACCGGCAACTCCTTTTATCGCGATGAATCTTACGGTGTGCGTGCCAATTCAGCCTTCATTCCCTTTGATGGCTATCTCGGTAGCAGTTTCGATTCCATGGCTTACCTGCGTAAGCTGCTTACCGACCAGAGCAGCGGCGTAGACTTGCCGGCCGCCATTATTGTTGAAACCGTACAGGGTGAGGGTGGTATCCATGTCGCGCGTGATTCGTGGCTGCAGGAGCTGTCGGCCATTTGCCACGAGTTCGATATTCTGCTTATTATCGATGACATTCAGATGGGTAACGGGCGCACAGGCACTTTCTTCAGCTTTGAGCGCGCCGGTATTACGCCTGATATGGTGGCCATATCCAAATCCATCGGCACCGGCTTGCCGATGTCACTACTGTTGATGCGACCGGAACTGGATCAATGGAAACCGGGCGAACATACAGGCACCTTCCGTGGCAACAACCTCGCCTTTGTCGCTGCGACCAAGGCACTGGAATACTGGGACACACCCGACTTTGCCGAAGGTATTCTCCACAAGGGCAAACTGTTTGAAACCGGCATACAGAATATTTTAGAGAAACATGCCGATGCGGAAGGACAATTGCGCGGCGTGGGCATGGTTTGGGGCATTGATTTCGAAAACGCATCCTTTGCCGGCAGCGTATCTGAAGAGGCATTCAAGCGTGGCCTGATCATTGAAACGGCAGGCGCCAACGGGCATGTGCTCAAATTCCTGCCTGCTTTGACCATGGATGAGGCCCTGATTGAAGAAGGGCTGGCCATCGTCGATGCATCCATGGCGGCCGTACTGGAAAAGGGCAAGCGTTTGCGCGCGGGGAGCCTGTAATGATAGTACGCCACCTTGCCGACATTATCGGTAGCGAACGTGATGTGAAAGCCGAAAACGGCAACTGGGAAAGCCGTCGCCTGATTCTGAATAACGATGCGGTCGGTTTTTCACTGCACGATACCATCATCCATGCCGGCACTGAAACCCTGCTATGGTACAAGTATCATATTGAAGCGGTCTACTGCATCGAAGGTGAGGGTGAAGTGGAAACCACCGCAGATGGCAAGATCTATCCGATCAAAGCCGGCTCGGTCTATCTGCTCAATGGCATGGAGCGGCATATGCTGCGGGCTACTAAAACCATGCGCATGGTTTGCGTGTTCAATCCACCGGTGACAGGTACCGAGGTGCACGATGCCGACGGCGCCTATCGCCCGGGGGCTGAAGTCAAAGCTTAAAGCATCATGGCAATCATCAGCTTTATCGTCTGTCTGTCGCTGTTCGCTGCTATTGGTGCCCTATCAATGCTTAAGCGTCAGCCCACGACAGGCGATTATCTGATTGCAGGACGCAGTGTGCCGCCGTGGCTGGCCGGGCTATCGGCCGTTGCCACCAACAACAGTGGTTACATGTTCATCGGTATGATCGGCTTAACCTACACCACGGGCCTGTCGTCGATCTGGTTGATGATCGGCTGGCTTGCCGGTGACCTGACGGCCTCCCTGTTGATCATGAAAAAACTCAGGGAAACGTCTGAAACAGAGCATGTACAGTCATTCGGCGGTCTGCTGGCGCAATGGCATGGCACCGATTACACCATGCTGCGCCGCCTCTGCGGTGCGCTCACAACACTGTTCCTTGGCGCCTACGCTGCAGCTCAGTTCACTGCGGGCAGCAAGGCACTGCATGTACTGTTCGGCTGGGACCTGTCCACCGGTGCAATCCTCGGCGCAGCACTGGTGCTGCTGTACAGCTATAGCGGCGGCATCCGGGCCTCCATCTGGACGGATGCCGCACAGTCTTTTGTTATGCTCGGTGCCATGCTGGCACTGATGTCGACGGCGACGGCAAGCCTGGGCTCAGGCGAAGAGATATCCGCACAACTGATCGCTGTTTCGCCGGAGTTCATGCACTGGTTTCCCGACACATCATGGCTGGGCGTTCTGCTGTTTATCGCAGGCTGGGTATTTGCCGGCTTTGGCGTAGCCGGTCAACCGCATATTGTCGTCCGCTACATGGCGCTGGATCGCACGGAAAATCTGGGGCGCTTTCGCGTCTACTATTATACCTGGTTCACGCTGTTTTATGCTGCCACCATCGTCGTTGGCCTACTGGCACGCCTGATTCTCCCTGATGCAGGCAGCTTCGATGCCGAATTGGCACTGCCCATGATGTCCATGCAACTACTGCCGGAAATCTGGGTCGGGCTGGTACTGGCCGGCCTGTTTGCCGCAACCATGTCTACCGCGGATTCATTGGTACTTTCATGTTCCGCCTCAGTCACCAGTGACCTGTTTCCCGAGCGCAACGCCAGCTATAAAGCCACCAAAGCGGCCACGGCAGGTATTGTCTTGATTGCGCTGGGCTTGTCGCTCTCCGGCAACCATAGTGTACTGGCACTGGTGCTGGTTGCCTGGGGCTTGCTGGCCACGGCCTTTGTACCACTACTGACCGTCTATGTGATGGGCGGACGCCCCTCCGAACGACTGGCCTTACTCATGGTAACCGGCGGGGTAGCGGTGTTTCTGCTCTGGCGCTGGAGCGGCCTATCGGCAACTGTATATGAGGTGCTGCCGGGCATGCTGGCAGGCCTGCTGATCTTTATGGCTTATCACTACGGACGTAAGCGATTACCTGTTTAGGGCCTCAGTAAGTAATCGCCGGGACGCTGCTACGGTTGCTTTTTACCTCCCGCTAAATGCCTGGTGATGACAGCGGGCAGCTTTTTGGGTGCATGAATACGTAGCTGTTTATTCACATGCATGCGACCAAATACCACTTCGATATCGTCTGCTCTGATGCCGAATTTTCCAGCCAGGAATCGAACCATATGATCGGTTGCCCGCCCCCGGACCGGCGCCGCCGTGACGCTGACTCTGAGCTGATCGCCGCGCGCCTTGCCGATGGCATCCTTTTTGGCGGCGGGGGTACCGAGAATATTAAGCACCAGCGTGTCGCCATCCCAGGCACAGAACCCGTCCATTGCCTTGTTTTTTTTTGCCATTACGCCTCCGGGCGGGTTCATAGTGGCCCGTATCCCTTGATAAGGTCATCCCTACGCCACCGCCGCTCACGCTACCCGCGCAGAGACCGGTAGCGAGTCCGTAAGCAAAACGGTAGAGGCGAATCGATGTCACAGGTTGTGACCTTAAATTATCCAGCCCCGCAGGCACGGAAGAAACACTAGCTGGTGGCGGCAGCCGGCAGCTGATCTCCGGCCGGTGACTGCTGCTGTACGAACAGGGTCTGTGTCGGATAGGCGAATTCGATGCCTTCCTGCTCAAAAGCTTCATGGATATACAGATTGACCGCCTGCTGGATATTCATGTATTCATTGTAATCCGGTCCAAGAACATAATAAACCGATTCAAAATTCAGTGAGAAATTCCCGTACTCCTTGAAGTTCGAGCGATCAAAGCGCGTCTTCTCCTGTTGCGCCACTGCATCACTGATGATTTGCGGAATTTTGATCAGCTTATCACGCGGGGTCTGGTAGGTGACACCTATATTGAACAACACGCGGCGCTCATACATGCGGCCATAGTTCCGGATGCGGCTGTTTAACAGGTCGGAGTTGGAGAAGATCAGCTGCTCGCCCGAGAGACTGCGCAGCCGGGTTGTTTTCAGACCAACGTGTTCAACCGAGCCGAGAAGGTCACCGACAATCAGGAAATCACCGATGACAAAGGGTTTATCGAGCACGATGGACAGTGATGAAAGCAGGTCGCCCAAGATGGTCTGCACGGCCAGTGCGATGGCGATACCGCCAACCCCCAGGCCTGCAACCAGTGCTGTTATATTGACGCCCAGGTTATCCAGCACCAGCAGTAGGACGAGAGCCCATAACATGACCTTGCCGATGAAACTCAGAACGTTGAGCGTTGTGACGCTGGCAGGGTCCTCGGATATTTTATGCTTCCGGTATCGGTCGATGGACAGCTGCAGCGTTAGTGATGTCCACAACCCGGCCTGTATGAGCAGAGAGATGATGGTGATGGAGTCCAGGATTCTGTGCACGGTTTCAGGCAGCTCAACAACCAGCGAACCTACGAACAGGGCAAGTATAAAGATGAAGAACCAACTGGTCTGCCCGATTACTTTCAGCAGGATATCCCAGGCGGATGCAGCCTGCTGTTCGGCCAGCTTATGCAGGTATTTCATGCTGACGTAACGGACAACCCCGACTACGGCCATCGTGGTCAGTGCAATCACCAAGGCGATGACCCATGTCTGGATGCTGTTTGATGCAATTTCGGTCTGTAAATAAAGTGTCATTTCAAGCACCTGTGATTGGAGTGGCTGGAGGTCGGGTCGGGCGTCGGTAAAAGCGCAGCATGCGCAACGTAAACCCGTCTGCTCATCAGGAGATGTTATCCTCCCGCATGTGCGGCAAAGTCCACTCCAGTATAGCTAATCCCATTAATCATTGCTGCGTGCAGAGATCGGGATGCCTTGCCTTACAAATAATGTAACCCAAGGGAGTGAAAGAGAAAGATCGTTGCCTCATATAAAAAGGTAACCGACAGGCGTGAAATGGGCAAGCAAGAGAAGCGAATCAGCCTTAAGGCCGTCACCCTGATTCACTCAGAACAGTGCGGGAAGAAGAGCGAATAGCACAATAACGCATGCCTGACCCGGACTTATCAGCCCCTGCCCCATCTCCTCATTCCCTCCCCCTGTTTCATGGCTTCCAGTTGGGTACAACATTACGCGCCATGGCCAACCGATCCTTGTTGTATATCAATACGGTATCGGCACTGGCCATGGCTGAATCGGCCACGGTGAGGCCATATTCGCCGACCAGAGTACCATCGCCATGGATGGTATATGAAGGGGTATAGAGCGCGAAACCGTAGGGGATCTGGAAGGCGGTGAAATTGAATAGTTTGGCTGAAACCTGTTTGCCGATGACAATATAACCGCCGCACGTCTCATGCAGAGGGATATGAATATGGGGAAAGTTGTGCGTTTCAACGAACAGGCCGCCGCCGCCATATTTCTGCATCAGGAAATCCTTTTTGTAATCCCCGCTATAATCGTATTTCATCATGGCAATCTGGAACTGATCCGACGAGATAGCAAAATCCTCTCCATTGGCGATCAGTTGCAGGCCGTAATATTTAACATTCTCAGCGGTCGCCATCACAGTTGGGATGTTAAAACCATCGGGAACCAGCAGCGCACCCAGGCTGCCGAAGGTATTGGCACTACCGCCATATACCACCTCGATCCCCTTCTCCAGCGCCTCCTGTGTTGTATACCAGCGGGCTTTCACCGTCACATGCGGAGTATCGATTTGATTCAGCGCAATAGCCCTCTTTGCCGCCAGATCAAGCTTCCAGTTGGTCACCCCCTTTTCGACAAAGGCGATCTCTCCATCGGTACTTAAAACAACCTTGTGCTTATTCTCATGCTGCCCTTTCACGGCATAACGGGTGATCTGCACACTCGCCACAACCGCCTTTTCCAACAGCCCTTTCTGATATTCCGGCTTCTTCCCTTTCTCATCCATGCCCATCTCCCCCTTTGATCTGACTGCTCACCGCTATAGCCGGAAAAATGCTGCTTTCGCACATCTCCCCCGATCATGTCACCGATACCTATCGGCTGATAGATGGCGGGGCTTGAATCATCCGGTCAATCATCGCCCCCATCGGCCGGGTTCTTTTATCGCCTGCTTGGTGCGATAGCGCACAGACGCAGATTGGCAAGAGCTGCTAACTTACAACGGGTTAAAGTGAGTCGTCACGCACGCATTGGTATAGAAGCGTGTTCACAACAATCAGGACTCCGGGAAAAAGGAAGGTTCAACATGATGAAACGAATTCTTATCGCATCGGCAGTCGCCGTTGTAACCGTCACTAGTCCGGCACTGGCTGCCGACGTCGGCGTCTCGGTCACGATCGGCCAGCCGGGCTTCTATGGCCGGCTCGACATAGGTGACTATCCGGCACCACGCGTAATCTATCGTCAGCCGATAGTGATCGAGCGGGCTCCCAGAGATCGCCCTCCCGTCTATCTGCGCGTACCTCGGCATCATGCCAAACATTGGCGCAAGTACTGCCACAAATACAACGCCTGCGGCGAACGGGTCTATTTCGTGCAGGACGACTGGTATGAACGCGACTATGTGCCCCGTTACCAGGAAAAGCATTACAGAAAAGACAAAGACCGTCATGACAATCGTCGGGATGACCGGCATGGAAACAGCCACCATGACAAAGATAAAGACCACGGCCGCGACCACTGAGAGCAAGGTTAGCCTGGCCCTCCCCCCTACCAGCAACCTGCTCTCACAGAAAAGTCGCCTCTAACAGGGCGGCTTTTTTGATGTGTAACATGAACCCGCTTTAGCAGCTCTTGCGTGTTCTGGGGTCAGTCATTTGGCCGCTAGATGGTAATTCATCTATAAACAGCATCATGCAGTTGGCTTGCTAAGGATATGATTGATCAATAAACTGAAGCAGATCGAGAAGGGAGCGCACAATGTTCAGAAAATATATATTTGCTTTTATCGCTTCACTTATGCTGCTGGTTCCCCAAATGGGTGTGGCCCAAGCCGCTGATGCACACAATCCGGCTGAGGAAAACGCGCAAAGCCTGCTAGCCGCCTTTGCTTCCTACACAGACTTGCGCCTGCTCTCTATCCAGCAAAGCCTGGAGATTCTGGCCTCCACAACCGCGGCAAAATCTTTAACGTGGGAAAGGGTGGAGCCACTGTTGCGCGGCTATCAGGAGTCGGATGGTGGCCTGATTGTCTGGTTTGCCCGCCCCGACGGCATATATTTCACCGTAGACAAAGGAAAGGTGGAGAAGAAACTGAGTGACCGCAGCTATTTCCCGGCCCTCATCTCCGGAGAGAAAATTGACGGCGAACTGGTCGTCAGTAAAAGCACCGGGAAGCGTTCCGTAGTGGTCGCGGTGCCGGTGATAGAAGAGGGCAAGGTGGTCGGTGCGATCGGCGCCTCGGTTATCCTCGACACACTTGCCGAGCAAGTGAGTGCCAGCCTGGCGCTACCGTCTAATATCTCCTTTTTTGCGCTCGCCCCAAGCGGCCTGACCGCCCTGCACAAGAAGACCGAACGGGAATTCCTCGATCCACGCGAGCTGGGAAGCGAAACGCTCAAGAAGGCCGCGAACGAGATGCTGACAAATCCAGCGGGCGTCACGTCCTACATGTTTGACAATGTCACCAAGAAAGCGGTTTACCGGAGCTCTCCGCTGACGCAATGGAAGTTTGTTATCGTCTTCCA
>PFXI01000025.1:31023-31365 GCA_002791575.1 Zetaproteobacteria bacterium CG_4_9_14_3_um_filter_54_145
CTGGTATCCTCTCTGGTAGCTTCTTGGTATGATTCCAATAACCATGCTAGACCAAGCGACGGATCAGAATAGGCTTCAGTTCTTTGAGAAGAAAATATTGAGCAGCGGTTTAGAGGATTGGACCATCCGACAGGTTCGAACCGTGTCTTCCTCCTCTTCTAAATCATCGCAGCAGCAACAGCAGCAGCAGCAACCCAAATCGCCAATAATTCCTAGTGCAGATCCCGTTGCATCACTCACCAACGTCATTGCCACTGAAAGAGGAAAAACCAACAAGAATTTCCCTGCTGGTGGCGAGGCCCGCAATACAGCCGCCAACTATGAGCGGTTCATAGATCTTGT
>PFXI01000025.1:31422-32034 GCA_002791575.1 Zetaproteobacteria bacterium CG_4_9_14_3_um_filter_54_145
ACCCGCGCGCACGAATCACGCCCTCAGAAGCTCTCAATCATCCTTTCATCACCGACGGTGGTGACCTAAGCAAACGTTAGGTGTCGGTTTGGTAGCTAACAACGAAAGCAGATAAATTGGCTTGGTGTGATTCTCATTGGATGTGACCTTGACAATGCAATGGTTTAGACTGTTGCATGCAGCTAGACGAACGAGTAACGGCATTGCTAAGGAGGCAAATCTTTTTTTAGAGATGTCGGCTGAGGCGAGAAGAACAGTTCATTGCCCATTCTTTTCTTTTCTCAGGGTTTTGTCGTGTGTAAGAGCGTTGAGAGTTTGGAAGTCTCATCGCATTCGCGACGACAATACTGGCTAACAAGTGGATGCCGTAGCCTAAGATTAAGTTCAGCATTTTTGTCCATGTTCCTTATGTTTTCAATCGACTTCGTCGGCACGTTCTCCTAGGCACCTCCGCTGCACCACACCAACTTTGTGCGTTCGTAGACAATATCACTTCTGCTTCCTACACACAGCTTTTCTGAGATGAGGCCAATTTGTTTCAGGAATCGAACTCCCAAAGAAAACAAAATGAAAGACATATCACGGGAGACATCCCTCGCCACTCCAGCAATG
>PFXI01000059.1 GCA_002791575.1 Zetaproteobacteria bacterium CG_4_9_14_3_um_filter_54_145
TGGCTTGAGATTTGCTGTTTGGTAACTACAAATCTACCACATCCCTTGGGAATTCAGACCTTTTTCATGCTGTCATTTCTTTGACCGGACAGCAGTGACCTGTTGAATATCCGGTTCTGGCCGGAAGCTGATGTTGGGAAGCCGCGCAAACAAAAAACAGTTGGAGAGGTTATTCCATGATGCATGAACATCTGATTATCGGGCTGGAAGGTTTGCAGCTGACATCACAGGAGCGTACCTGGCTGAAAGAGAAGCCGCCGCTGGGGGTGATTCTGTTTGCGCGCAATACCGCAAGTCCCGAGCAGGTGAAGGCGCTGCTGGCCGAGGTGCGGGCATGTACAGGGCGGGCGACATGGGCGGCCATTGATGAAGAGGGCGGGCGGGTGAACCGCATGCCATGGGCGCCTTTTAATGAGCGTCGCCATGCGGCCGAATACGGCGTGATGTATGAGCGCAATGCCGGCACAGCCATACAGGCCGCCTATCAGGACAGCTTTGTTGCCGGTGAAGCATTGAAAGAGCTTGGCTTTACCCATAACTGTGCGCCGGTGCTGGATCTGTTTCATGCCGACGGGCATGACATTATCGGCAAGCGCTCCTACGGCGCCGATGTGGCGCAGGTGGTGGCACTGGCCACGGCCTGCATGCGCGGCCTGCATGACGCCGGCATCGAAGCGGTGGGTAAGCATTTTCCGGGGCACGGGCGTGCCAATGCCGATTCGCATGTGGCAGTGCCGCAGGTGTCTGCGCCGCTGGCCACGATTCTTGATGAGGCGGAGCCGTTTTACAGTCTGTTCAGGGAAGGGTTGAAGCATGTGATGACGGCGCATGTGGTCTATAGCGATGCAGTAAAGGATGTGGCGACGGTGTCGCCGTTCTGGGTGCGGCATGTACTGCGTGAGCGCATGAGTTTTTTCGGCTGTGTCTGGAGTGATGATCTCTGCATGAAAGGGGTGGGCGAAGACGTGCCATCGGCTGCCGATGCCGCCCTTAAAGCCGGTTGTGATGCACTACTGGTCTGCTTTCCTGAAGGAGTGCAGGCGGTTTACGCACAGTTATAGCTCTGCTTTGTCGTGTGAGCGGAGCTGAGGATGGGTGAGGCAGGAGGGTTCCTCCTTGGGTGTGTGAGCTCCGCCGCCTGAACCCGCATCGGCGGTGGGTTATTGCGGGGCGCAGATTCTACCGTTTGTCATTTTCCCGGTGAGAAAACCCAGCCGCCGTGGTCTGAAAATTCCAGACGCTCGATCTCCAGCCCCTCCAGGTGTTCAATGCTCTCTCCCTGCAGTTTGTCGGCGCCTTCCACATTCAGGGATTTGAACCTGAGTACCATATTGTTGCCGGCAACATGGACGACTACGCATGCGGCGGTGATCGCCAGTTCATGGTGGAGATGACCGATACGAATGGTGGTTTGGCATTCGCTGCCTGCGGCAAGTGCGCTGCTGCAGTGAATAAATACGCCGTGATTTGTCATATCAATGATTTCACTGTGGATGACTTCTCCATCCGGCAGTGTCACCGAGATGGCCGGTAGCAGCGGCGTCATCTTTTCACGGGGCCATGTGTCCATCTTCGCTTACTCCTGTATTGCCGCTGATCGTGACCCTGTGTGGCAATCAATCTGTTGGCGGCGTTGCTTATATATATAAACATCGGAACTTTTTGTGTCTGTTCGATGCTGTGTATATATTATTTATAAGACGGGCTTCGTCTGCCTTTCACTTACTCTGCGGGCCGGGCAGTGACGCATGGCCTCATGGGGTGAAGATCCAGCCACCGTGACTGGAGATTTCCAGATGCGCCTCCTCCGGGTTGTCGGCATGATCAACAATTAGCTCCTCCAGCTTGGGGGCACTGTCCACTCTGACATCCGAGAAGCGGAGGGCAACGCCGTCGTTGTCCGTACGCACAACGGTGCCTTCGGCGATGATCGGCAGCTCATGCTTGAAGTGACCGAACAGGATGCAGATCTGGCATTTACTGCCCATGGCAAGTGAAGTGATGCCACGGACAAATACGCCGCTCATGCTCAGGTCCACCACTTCAACGTCTATCAGTTTGCCCCCTTCCGGTGTCAGCGTGGCACCAACCGATACTTTGGAGCGGCTATAGTTTCTGTGGTTACGGTGTGTTTTCATGTTCACTCTCCCGATGTTGCGCCAGTTTAGCAGCTTCCGCGTTGCTCGGTAAGTACGGGCAGGCGTAGTTTAAATGTACTGCTAGAAAGTTGTATGCCAAAAATAACAAGAAGGGTTTGCATATCCGGCTGACAGGCTATGGTTGAAGCCGCGGCAGGCGCTGCGCGGGGGATGTGATGAGAGGAATGACCGAGAATAAACTGCTGCTCTCCATGGTTGTGGCTATCCTGGCGGGTGGTGTGGCCGGGTTTGTCTGGGGTGAAGCCATGGCATCGGTGGCGTGGCTGGGTGAGTTGTTCCTGACAACACTGAAGATGCTCATCGTGCCACTGGTTGCCGCCAGTATTATTACCGGTGTTGCCGGACTCGGTGATGTGCGCAAGCTCGGGCGCATGGGCGGGTACTCTGTTGCCTATTATGCCTGCACTACGCTGATTGCCGTATCCATCGGCTTGCTGATGGCCAATCTCTGGCAGCCCGGCGTGGGCGTGGATCTCGCATCCGGTGCGCCTGCGCCGAAGCCTGCAGTCGGTGATGTTAGTATCACCGATCTGATTCTGTCGCTGGTACACCCGAATATTGTTGATGCGGCGGCCAATATGAAGCTGCTGCCGATCATTGTTTTCTGTATCCTGCTGGCCGCCGCTCTCTCCACGCTGGGCGAGAAGGGGCGGCCGGTTATTGGCTTCTTTGAAGGGCTGAATGAGGCGATGATGCGCATTGTGGAGTGGATCATGGTGTTTGCGCCGCTTGGTGTCTTTGCGCTGATCGCATCCAAGCTGGGCTCGGCAGGCGGTGGTGAGGCATTCGTTGCGCAGCTGGCGGGGCTGGCCAAATACGCTTTGGCGGTGATCTCCGGCCTGTTGGCTCATGCTGCGGTGCTGTGTGCCATCCTGATGCTGATCGCGCGCCGATCGATTGTGGAATACCTGCGACATATGGGCACAGCGCTGATGACCGCATTCTCCACAGCCTCATCCAGCGCCACGCTGCCGCTGACGCTGGAGGGGGTGAAGCTTGCCGGTGTGGATGAGAAGGCGCGCCGCTTTGTCCTGCCGCTGGGCGCCACGATCAATATGGATGGAACCGCACTCTATGAAGCCGTGGCCGTACTGTTTATCGCGCAGGCCTATGGTATTGACCTCACTTTCGGCCAGCAGATGCTGGTATTGTTAACGGCCACGATGGCTGCGATCGGGGCGGCCGGTATCCCGGAGGCAGGGCTGGTTACCATGGTGATTGTGCTGGAAGCCGTGGGTCTGCCGCTCGATGGTATCGGCCTGATTCTGGCCATCGACTGGTTTCTTGATCGCTGCCGCACGACGATCAATGTCTTCGGCGACTCGGTTGGCGCGGCCGTTGTCGGCCGCTTAACGCAGGCAAAACAATAAGTTTTGACGCAATAAGCCTGCTTGTGGAGGCTTGGGCATCATGGCCGATGCAATTAAATATTTGCATGCTGCGTTTTGAGTCGCTATTGTTCGCCGCCCTATAAAAAGGAAAGCAGAAATAAGAGGAATGTTCATGTCTTTGGCGCTGGAAGAAAAAAACACAATCATTGAAAATTTTCGTCGTAGTGAAGGCGATACCGGTTCACCGGAAGTACAGGTGGCCCTGCTGACGGAGCGTATCAATCAGCTCGGCGGTCACTTCAAGGACCACCACAAGGATCACCACTCACGCCGCGGCCTGCTTAAAATGGTCGGCCAGCGCCGTAATCTGCTCAAATATTTGAAGAACGAAGATTTTAATCGTTACCGCAGCCTGATCGAAACCCTGGGACTGCGTCGCTAATCAGTTTCCGGCGGCCCTGAAAGGGGCCGCCTTTTTTCTTTTTTGTCGCTTTGCAACCACGCCAGGGACATGTGCGAAAAAAGGAATCCAATATGTTTGAAGTCAAAAAAACGCAGGCCGATGTAGCTGGCCGTATCAACTCATTTGAAACAGGACGCGTAGCGCGTCAGGCCGGCGGTTCCGTACTGGCTCAGGTAGGCGACGTTGTCGTCCATGTCGCTGCGACCGCTGCCAAGCAGCCGTTGCAGGGTGTGGATTTCATGCCGCTGACTGTTCACTATCAGGAAAAAACCTATGCAGCCGGCCGTTTTCTCGGCGGCTTTTTCAAGCGTGAAGGTCGTCCCTCCGAAAAAGAGACACTGACCTCGCGTCTGATCGACCGTCCAATTCGCCCGCTGTTTCCAAAGGGCTATTTCCATGAAACACAGGTTATCGCTACCGTGATGTCTGTCGACGAAGATACCAATCCGGATATCGTCGCAATCAATGGTGTTTCTGCTGCACTGGCTATCTCCGATGTGCCGTTTGCCGAGCCGATTGCCGCTTCCCGCGTTGGTTTGATTGATGGTGAGTTCATCCTCAATCCTACTTATGCACAGATTGCCGTGTCAGATCTGGATCTGATTGTAGCCGGTACCCGTGATGCAGTGCTGATGATTGAATCAGAGGCTAAAGAGCTCTCCGAAGCGCAGATGATTGATGCAATCACATTTGGTCAGGCTGGCTATCAGCCGGTACTCGATGCCATTGAAGAGCTGGTGAAGCTTGCCGGTAAAGAGAAGCTGGTTGTAGCACTTGCCGGTAATGCCGATGTGCAGGACGCTGTAAACGCTGCATTTGAAGCGGACGTACGTGCGGCTTATGCGATTGTTGATAAATCTGCCCGCGCAGCAAAAATTGATGCCTTCCGTGCAGCAGCACAGGAAAGCCTGGCCGGCACCGCTGATGCGCCGGGTCAGTTCTCAGCAAATGACGTCTCTTCAGCGATGAAGAGCCTGGAAAAGAAAGTGGTACGTCGCTCCATTATTGCCGGTAACCCGCGTATTGATGGTCGCGCAACCAACCAGGTACGTGCGATCGATTGTCAGGTTGGCATCTTGCCGCGTACACATGGTTCGGCTCTGTTCACTCGTGGTGAAACTCAGGCGCTGGTGACCATTACACTGGGTACAGAATCCGATATGCAGATGACAGAATCACTGGAAGGCGTGGCTAAACAGCGCTTTATGCTGCATTACAACTTCCCGCCGTACTCTGTTGGTGAAGCACGTCGCTTTGGCCCTCCGGGCCGTCGTGAAATCGGCCATGGCCGTCTGGCTCGTCGTGGTGTGGAAGCTGTGCTGCCATCGATGGAGAAGTTCGGTTACGCCATTCGCTCGGTATCTGAAATCACCGAATCCAACGGTTCCTCTTCCATGGCTTCTGTTTGCGGCACCTCGCTGGCGCTGATGGATGCAGGCGTACCTGTGAAAGCAGCTGTCGCCGGTGTGGCTATGGGCCTGATCCTGGAAACAGACGGTTATGCAGTACTGACCGACATCCTCGGTGATGAAGATCATCTGGGCGATATGGATTTCAAGGTAGCCGGTACCCGTGATGGTGTGACCACGCTGCAGCTGGATATCAAGATCGGTGGCCTTACCCGTGAAATCATGCAGGAAGCACTGGCGCAGGCGCATGCCGGCCGCATCCATATTCTGGATGAGATGGCTAAATGCATGGAGACACCACGTGGCGCAATTGCAGATCATGCACCGCGTATGTTCACCATGAAGATCAAGACCGACAAAATCCGTGAAGTGATCGGCGCTGGCGGCAAGGTGATTCGTGGTATCGTTGAAGATACCGGTGCCAAGGTGGATATCGAGGATGACGGCTCTATCAAGATCTTCGCAGTGACTGCAGCAGCCGGTGAAGCGGCACGCAAGATGATTGAAGATATCGTGGCTGAAGTTGAAGTCGGCGCTATCTATGTTGGTAAAGTCGTTAAGCTGATGGACTTCGGTGCATTCGTACGCGTTGTCGGCGGTACTGACGGTCTGGTTCACATCTCCCAGATCGCCAACCATCGTGTGGAAAAAGTGGCTGATGAGCTGAAAGAAGGCCAGGAAGTTCGCGTCAAGGTGCTGGAAGTCGATCGTCAGGGCAAAATCCGTCTCTCTATGAAGGACGTTCTGAACGAGGAAACCAAAGCCTGATGCAGGTTAGATTATCTGTGCATAAGGAGGTGGGCATTTGCCCGCCTCTTTTGCGTTGGGAGTAGTGATGTCTGACCCTCTGTTTTATCAGGAAACACGCTTGCCGGGCGGCCCGCTGGTGCTTAGTCATGCCATGCCTGCAGCGCAGAGCGTGGCGCTGGGGGTGTTTATTGATGTCGGCAGCCGCGATGAGGCTGTTGCTCAGGCGGGTATGAGCCATGCCCTGGAGCATATGCTGTTCAAGGGCACTAACCGGATGGGTGTGCATGCGCTGGCCGAAAAGCTGGATGAACTGGGTGGCAATGCCAATGCATTTACCTCACGCGAGCGCACCTGTTTTCATCTGCACGTACTGCATGAGTATTGGCAGGAATCACTGGCTGTACTGATGGATATGGTACGTGAGCCGGCTCTGCCTGAGGACGAATGGCAGCGCGAGCGCGAAGTGATTTATGCTGAAATGGCCATGGTGGATGATACACCGGAAGAGTGGGTGATGGATCAGCATGTTGAGGCACTGTTTCCGGGCCATGCGCTGGGTCGGCCTGTACTCGGCACGCATCAGGCACTGGCAGAGATGACGGCTGCGGATATGCGGGGCTACCTGAAACAGCATTACAGCGCCGGACGGCTGTTGATTGTAGCTGCCGGTCGTATCGAGCACGCGGAGCTGGTGGAAGCGCTCTGCTCACTATCATGGTCTGAGACCGTGGGTGAACAGGAGAGGCAAGCTCCGGCAACACTGGCACGAGGTGTTCAGGCGCTGAAACGCGACGATGAGCAGGCGCAGATGGTACTCTCCTTTCCCGGCATCACGATTGATTCGAAGGATAGGCCTGTGGCCTGGCTGGCCAATCAGATACTGGGTGGTGGCATGAGCTCCCGCCTGTTCCGTGAAGTACGCGAAAAACGGGGGCTGGCCTACAGTGTTGGTTCGCATCTGAGTATGCTTAGTGATACAGGTGTGTGGAGTATGACCTGCGGCTCTGAGCCGTCACGAGCCGCAGAGTGTGTGACGGTGCTGCGGGATGTGCTGGGTGGCTTCGCTGACAGTCTGGGTGCTGAAGAGGTGGAGCGGGCAAAACGGCAGATGGAAGTGCAGTTTCGTATGGGGCTGGATTCTGTCGAAGGGCAGATGCTCTATCTGGGTGGCCGGCAGGATGAGGCTATCCTGTTGTCGCCGATGCAGTGGCTGGAGCAGATCCGCAGTGTGGATGTGGAGACCATTCGCAACTGGAGTCGTGCACAGCTGGAGCAGGGAGGACTGTGGAGTGTTGCCGCACCTGAGTGCGCACTGACACAGGTTTGTGATACAATTGGTGCATCATGTTAGAGGCAATCAGAGAAGACATACATACAGCATTTGATCGCGATCCGGCAGCCCGCTCCAACTGGGAGGTGCTGACCTGCTATCCGGGACTGCATGCCATCTGGATGTATCGTATCGCGCATCTCTGCTGGTTACGGCAGTGGCGCTGGCTGGGGCGTTTTATCTCGCATATAGCTCGCTGGCTGACCGGTATCGAAATTCATCCGGGTGCCACCATCGGCAGACGTTTTTTTATCGATCACGGTATGGGTATTGTTATCGGTGAGACAACAGAAATCGGCGATGATGTGACACTGTACCATGGCGTGACGCTGGGCGGCACAACCTGGGAAAAGGTCAAGCGTCATCCAACGCTGTCAGATGGCGTCATTGTCGGTGCCGGCGCCAAGGTATTGGGCGCGATCACCATTGGCGAGCAGTCCCGTATCGGTGCCAATTCGGTGGTATTTCACGATGTGCCCGCCCACTCGACCGTGGTTGGTATTCCCGGCACCGTGGTCGGCTCAACCAAATCGCTGATTGAGGATGGCAAAATTAATCTGGATCATCATCTGCTGGCCAACCCGGTGGCGGAAGCGCTCGGCCATGTGTTGAAGATGATCGATGATGTGAATGCGCGCGTGGATACATTCCATCCCCGCCCGACGGGTGAAAAGGCCAAGGAGATCAAGCTGCTCAATGAAGATCGTCTGAGTGAGCAGGAGAAGCTGGAGCGTTTCCTCGGCGGCGGCGGTATTTAAGCAGGCCAGACTCAACACAGATCTCAGCTGAAAGCATCAAGAAGCAGTCCCGCAGCCCCGGAACCGCCCCGCAGGCAGGGTATCTGCTGATCATGTAAGTCAAAACACGCAATAAAAAAATGCACACTGGTATGTTTTTTTCGTCCATACATTTCCAGGCTCATCTGTGGCGAAACGCTCTGTGATCTATCGCGCGCCGGGAGGGCCGGCGCTTGCTACTCTGTGCCAGGGTGCTTTGATCTGTCACGTGCCGGGAGTGCCAGTGCTTTCTCCTCTGTGGTGAGGTGTGTTGATCCCGTCTGTTTTTCATACTTGACTAAAACAGTCGGGATTATAATATCCGAGCTTGATATGGGGTTATTGCCCCGTGGAGGTTCAATATGCGACTAACCAGTAAAGGCCGTTATGCTGTTTCGGCAATGGTAGATCTGAACAAACAACAGAGCACTGGCCCGGTGACTCTGGCGGCTATTTCCGAGCGTCAATTCATCTCTCTATCCTATCTTGAGCAGCTGTTCCGCCGTCTGCGCGAAAATGGTCTGGTACGTTCCGTGCGCGGTCCGGGCGGAGGTTATCTGCTGGCCAGAGACGCGGCGAAAATTTCTATTGCCGATATTATCCGTGCGGTCAATGAGCCTGTACGTACAACCATGTGTGAGAACGGCGTGCGCGGCTGCCACCGCGGTAACCGCTGCGATACGCATCAGCTGTGGGAAGCGCTGGGTCAGCATATCTACCGCTTTCTCGATGCCGTAAGTCTGGCCAAGGTGTGCGAGAGTGATGTGTTTCTCGATCGTGTTGATCTGGGCGATGTCGATGCCTATATGCCTGTTGCCATGCCCGTATCGGCCGTGAAAATTGAAGCGATATCTTGATCATAATGCCACCTGTCCACCTGTTCGCGTTGCACTTGATGCCATGCTGCAGGCGGCTACGGAGGCTTCCGGAAACCCCTCGAGCCTGCACTGGGCGGGCAGGGCTGCGCGACGGGTAGTAGATGATGCGCGCGAGATATTGGCCCGCTACGTTGATTGCGAATCGGGCAGTGTCGTATTTACCTCCGGTGGCACGGAGAGTAATAATATCGCGATTCACAGTGTGCTCTCTGCTTGTAAACCGGGTCGTATTGTAACCACAGCCATCGAACACCCTGCCGTGTTAAAACCGCTGCAACAGTTTATTGATGCGCAGGCTGTGGATGCCGGCTGGGAGCTGGTGCAGGTACGGCCGGATCAGAGCGGTGTGGTAGACGCCGGGCAGATGATGCAGGCGATCGGCGATGAGACGCGCCTGGTCTGCATGATGCTGGTTAATAATGAGAGCGGTGCCGTGCAGCCGGTAGAGCAGGTGGCTGCCCATTGTCGGGCACATAAAGTACCGATGCTGGTGGATGCAGTGCAGGGTTTGGGCAAAGGCAAGCTGAATTTCCGCCAGCTGGGCGTGGATTTCATGAGCCTCTCGGCGCACAAGATTGGCGGTCCGAAAGGTATAGGTGCGCTGCTGGTCAGGCGCGGTGTTAAATTGCACGAGCTGGCTCCCGGTGGCGGGCAGGAGCGAGGGCGTCGTGCGGGCACGGAGAATGTGCCGGCTATTGCAGGCTTTGCGGCAGCCCTTGGCGTGATTGATTTTGCTGCGCTGGCACCTGTGCGCAATGGCTTTGAGCAGCTGTTGTGTGAGCAGATCCCCGGAGCGGAGATCATCGCAGCAGATAGCCCGCGTACGGCCAATACCAGTCTGGTTCTGTTGCCGGGCATGGATGGCGAAACGATGCTGATGCAGCTGGATCTGGATGGTTTTGCCGTGGCATCCGGCTCAGCTTGCTCTTCCGGCAAGCGCGAAGCGTCACATGTGTTGCTGGCGATGGGCATCTCCGATATGCGCGCACGCAGCTCGATTCGCGTCAGCTTCGGGCCGTCGAATAGCAGCCAGGATGCTGAGGCGCTGGTTGCGGCACTGGTTAAGGTGCGAAAACGATTGAAGTCCATGGCCGGAGTGGCTGGATGATGGAGTGTATATGGATGTTGAATTAACAGATGCGGCATGCAAGCGCGTGCGCGAGCTGGTGGATCATGCCGGTTGCAGGGGGCTGCGCCTGGCAGTGAAGCCGGCCGGCTGCTCGGGACTGGAGTATCTGATGGATCTTGTGAATGAGCCTGCTGAGCATGATCTGGTACGCAGCTACGATGGCTTTGAGCTGTATGTGGATGCAGAGTCCTACGGCACGGCTCTGACCGGTTTGCGGCTGGATTTTCAGCAGGATCTGCTCTCTTCCGGTTTTGTCTATAATAATCCGAACCAGAAGGGCGCCTGCGGGTGCGGCCAGTCCTTCTCCGTATAAAGAAAACTTGGATGTAAAACAACGAAGGCGGCCATAGGCCGCCTTCGTTGTTACAGGCTTAAGCTTCGCCCTGCGATTTCAGATACTCTTCATAAGTGCCGTGATAATCGACAATACCTGCCGGTGTCAGCTCGATAATGCGCGTGGCAACCGAGGAGATTAATTCACGATCATGGCTGACAAAGATCAGTGTGCCCGGATAGGCTTCCAGCGCAGTGTTCAGCGATTCGATGAACTCCATATCCATATGGTTGGTCGGCTCATCGAGCAGCATGACATTGGGATTCTGGAACATGAACTTGCCGAACAGCATACGTCCCTTTTCGCCACCGGATAGTGCTTTAACCGATTTTTTAATCTCGTTCTGGGAGAACAGCATGCGGCCGAGATTGCCGCGGATCTCCTGTTCGCCGTGCTCTTCTCTTTTCCACTGCGCCATCCAGTCGAATACAGACATGTCCTCGGCAAAGTCAGCCGAATGATCCTGAGCATAGTAGCCCAGCTTAACATTTTCCGACCATTTGATTTCACCGGCTGTAGGCTCCAGATCGCCGGCCAGACAGCGCAGCAGCGTGGTTTTACCAATACCGTTGGAGCCAATGACAGCTACCCGTTCGCCGACAGTAACCATCAGGTCAAACTTTTCAAACAGCGGCCGGTCATCAAAGGCTTTGCTCAATTTCTCAAGCTTTAGTGCTACACGAAACAGTTTTTTGTCCTGATTGAAACGCATAAAAGGACTGATGCGACTCGATGGTTTCACCTCATCGAGCTTGATTTTCTCCAGCTTTTTGGCGCGTGACTGGGCCTGCGTGGCTTTGGATGCATTGGCCGAGAAGCGACGGACGAAAGCCTGCAGCTCCAGGATTTCCTCTGTTTTCTTGGCATTTTTGGTCAGCAGCTGCTGCTGCACCAGGGCCGCTGCTTCCATATAGTCATCATAGTTGCCCGGATAAACGCGCAACTCACCGTAATCCAGATCGGCCATATGGGTGCAGACACTGTTGAGGAAGTGACGGTCATGGGAGATGATGATCATCGTGCCCTTCTGGGCATTGATCACCCCTTCCAGCCAGCGGATGGCATTGAGGTCCAGGTTGTTGGTCGGCTCATCGAGCAGGATGATCTCCGGATCACCGAAGAGTGCCTGCGCCAGCAGCACACGCAATTTCATGCCGGGAGCAATAGATTTCATCAGGTTATAGTGATCATCCACCGGGATGCCCATGTTGATCAGCAGATCACCCGCATCAGGCTCGGCACTGTAGCCGTCCAGATCGGCAAACTCGCTCTCCAGATCACCCGCACGCATGCCATCTTCTTCACTCAGCTCATCCTGAGAGTAGAGGTGATCCCGCTCCAGTTTGATCTTCCACAGCTTTTCATGACCCATCATGACGGTATCTAGTACGGTGAAATCTTCAAAGGCGAAATGATCCTGACGCAGTTTACCCAGTCGCTCATGCAGGTCGATACTAACGGTGCCGGCAGTGGGAACCAGATCGCCACCGAGAATCTTCATAAGCGTGGATTTGCCGCAGCCATTGGCGCCGATCAGGCCATAGCGGTTGCCATCACCGAATTTTGTTGTGATGTTTTCAAACAGGGGCTTGTCCCCAAATTGCATGGTAATGCCGGATGTAGTGATCAAGGTGTGTTCCGTTGTGCCAAAGATTAACCACCTGATCACTGCAGTGATGATGGTTTTGAGTGATCCGCAGGATATGGCTGTGCCGGGGATATACAAGCTCTGATGTGGATCTGCAAGCCGGAATCTGTGACAGATCCGCCTGTTTATGGTTGCAGCCAGGCTTGATAAGGCGTGTTGGTGACTCTGCCTGTGGCTTTTAAGTCTGTAACAGTGGCCTGCTAGTGACCGTGGATCTCCCTTAAATTACCCATCGATACTGCGGCGATTCCGGAGCCTGAGGCGCCGGCAGTGCCATCTGTACATGTGCAGGATGCAATACCCGCGGGGCAGAGACAGCCGGGGGAATCATAACCGCTGCTGTGCAATCGAGAGCGAATCACAGTTCACAGTATTACTGGCATTCTGTTTCCTTTCCTTGCTGTTCCTCGGTGGACTTCGTGTCCTTCGCGGTGAACGATTTTTGGACTATCGCGTGCCGGGTGCGCCGGCGTTTGCTCCTCTGCGCATGCAGCTCAGGAGTAAAATGATAGTAACAGGTAGTTGATAGGCATAGTAACCGAAGTGCATGGTCATACGTAATCATGCTGGCAGGGGGAATGTCGCGGTACGCTGTTCTGCCGTGACATCGAGACCGGAAGCCGGCGTCATTGGCGAGCAGGCGGTTTCACAGGGGGCTCTGTATGAACAGAGAAATTGAACTTGCCTCTATTGCTCCATAGGCTGAGTGCCGAAGTGAAAGGAGGGGATTGTTATGTCAAATGTGTTGTTATCCATATCAGGCCATGATCGTGCGGGTATTGTCCGCGATGTGGCGGAATCGCTACTGCATCTGAATGCCAATATCGAGGATTCATCGATGACTGCCCTCAGAGGTCGTTTTACGATGATGATGATCGTGAGTCTGCCGGAAGATCGTAGTCTGGGTGAGCTGAAGGCTGGACTGGCGGAGCTGGAGCGGCGCACGCGTCTGAGCGTGCAGTCTCAGGTGATCAGCGATGAAGAGGCGAGTGCCTCGGCCATGCAGCCGGATCATGTGATTACCGTGCATGGTGCTGATCGGGTAGGCATCGTATACGCTGTCACATCAGCTCTTGCTGATGCGGGCGCATCCATTGTCGATGTTTCGACCGAGCAGCGGGAAGGCGAGGATGGCAGTGTCTATATGATGGTGCTCGAAGTAGCTGCCGGGGGGCAGGAGGGGTTGCATGAGGCCCTGCAGGTGGTGGCCGAGCGTATGGGCGTTACCGTGGAAGTCCATTCGCTTGATGACGCTATTTTGTAGAAGAGGTCTGTGGTGTTGAAGACAGCGACCGAGATACTGGAGCATCCGGATGCGCGTTTGCGCCGGATCAGTAGCGAGGTGACCGGTTTTGGTGCCGATCTTCATGCCCGTTTTGTGCAGCTGGATGCAGTCATGCGTGCAGGCCCCGGCGGCGTGGGCATCGCTGCCCCGCAGATCGGCTGGTTGGAGCGGATGATCGTGGTGGACTGCCGTGAAAGCCTGCGCCCATGCAAAAACAACGGCCTGTTGTGGATGAGTAATCCGCTTATCGAATCGGTAGAGGGTAAGGCGCTGGGTCGAGAAGGCTGTTTGTCTGTGCCTGACTGGGTGGCGATGGTTGAGCGTGCACGCACTGTCGTTGTCAGTTACGACAACATTGAAGGCGAGCGTCTGGATCTCGAATGCACCGGTTTTGAAGCCAGGGTCATCCAGCATGAACTGGATCATCTCAATGGCATCCTGTTTATTGACCGAGTGGTCTCGTCCAGAGATCTGGTCAGGCGAATGGCTGTTTAGCGATAGCCAGAAGCGGTTTAATCCCAGCTATAATCACCATCGTCATCACCCGGCTCGGACTGCGGCAGTCCCATCATCAGTTCCAGGTCGCTAACCGGAATATGACCGTGCTGTTTGCTGACCCAGCTGACGATTTCTGCATGATCTGTTATGGCTTGTTCAAAGGGTGACATCGTAGGCTCCATGTTCGAGGTTGATCTGGCGCCAGCTTGGCGTGGGATTGCGACATGAATGTGGCAGGGGGATGACAGTTATATGACATCTGCTTTGACTCCTCTGCCCGCATCAGGCTTGCCATGTGAAAGTGGCGATCTACAGTGCCTGTGATGATATGCATTGTTAACAGAGAGAGTGTCCATGCCCGAACTGCCTGAGGTTGAAGTGGTGCGCACAGGGCTTGAGCCCTGCCTTGTCGGCCGCCGTATTGAATCGGTCACCTGTCATCGTACCGGCTTGCGCTATCCGCTGCCGGATATGGCCAGCCTGCATGGTTGCCTGATTACCGCTGTCAGGCGCAGATCCAAGTACCTGCTGATTGAGTTGAGTGATGAGCGGGTGCTGGTGTGGCATCTCGGTATGACCGGCCAGTTTCATGTGCTGCATAAAGATGTGCCTGCCGGCAAACATGAGCATGTGCGTATTAATCTGGATAATGACACCAGCCTGCGCTATCGGGATGCGCGCCGCTTCGGTTATGCAGGGCTACTGGCCGCAGGCGAGCAGGCGACGCATCCCTGGTTTGCCGCACTGGGTCCGGAGCCGCTGGGCGATGCGTTTGATGGCGCTTGCCTGTCAAGCCGCTGTCGGGGCAGAAAGGCGCCGATCAAGACGGTGATTATGGATGCGCATGTTGTCGTGGGTGTCGGAAATATTTATGCCGCTGAATCCCTGTTTCGCGCAGGCATTCATCCCGCGCGCGCTGCCGGAGCTGTTTCTGCCGCCCGATTGGAGAGGCTGGCGACTTGCATTCGTGCCGTGCTGGGAGAGGCGATCTGTGCCGGCGGCAGTACGATCAGTGATTTTGTAAGGGCTGATGGTCGCCCCGGCTATTTTGCTCACGCTTTTCAGGTGTACGGGCGCACTGGTCTGCCCTGTTTTGTCTGCGGCGGTGCCATTAAACGTATCCAGCAGTCCGGCCGCAGCAGTTTTTATTGTAGTCACTGCCAACACTGATATTGCTTATTTTACCTGCGAAGCAGGGTATGATGCGATTCATTGACTATGTTATCTGCTACCCATGCGGTCAAAAGCTGTAGGGTCTGGCCGGAAAGCGTCCGCAACAGGTGGCGAGAGCCGGTAATCAGCGTATATGATAAACGGTGAATCAAGCGAGTTCGTGAAACATGGCGGTGTTGTCGTTAAGATGCGCCGACTTTTGAAGGCATGGAGGCATGTGTGAAACAGGCACTGGAACAGGCATTAGAGCAGGCGCTCGTAAAGCTGCTCAGAGATCACCCCGATGCACCGGTTCCGCCGGTTGTGTTAATGCGCCCCAAAGAGAAGGGCCATGGTGACTATGCCGCCAATGTTGCCATGCCGCTGGCGCGACTGTTGAAGCAGAGTCCGCAGCAGATTGCCGGCGCTATTCTGGATGTGGTTGTCTGGCCGGATGCTGTTGAGGCGGCCGATATTGCCGGCCCCGGTTTTATTAACATCCGTCTGAAAAAAGCCAGTGAAGCCAATGTGCTGAAAACCATCATCGAGCAGGGCGAAGCGTATGGTCGTGTCGTGGCGGGTGAGCAGGCGACCAAGGTAAATATCGAATTTGTATCCGCCAATCCGACCGGCCCCATGCATGTCGGTCATGGCCGCGGTGCGGTTGTCGGCGATGCGCTGGCCAGTTTACTGCTGGCCACAGGCAACCATGTGCAGCGCGAATACTATATCAATGATGCGGGCGCCCAGATCGGTGTGCTGGCCAATAGCGTCTGGTTACGCATACAGGAGCTCAACGGCGAGCAGGTCGAGTTCCCTGAGGGAGCCTATCCGGGTGAATATATTGTGCAGATTGCCGGTGAAGTACTGGCGGCACACGATTATCAGACGCTGCTGGCGATGGATGATGATGCGCGCCTGAGTCTGATCGGTCAGTTGGCCATTGATGCCAATATGGTAATGATCCGCAATGATCTGGATGCCATCGGCATTCATTTTGATCACTTCTTTTCCGAGCAGAGTTTGCATGCGAGCGGCCGTGTTGATGCGCTGATCAAGCGTTTGCAGACCGAAGGCGTGGTCTACCGCGGCACTTTACCGCCGCCAAAGGGCAAGGAGACGACCGACTATCAACCGGTTGAACATCTGCTGTTTCGTACGACCGATTTCGGTGATGATGTGGATCGCCCGCTGGCCAAACAGGATGGTACGCCGACCTATTTCGCCGCTGATATCGCCTATCACTATGACAAGCATCTGCGCGGCTTTGATCGCATGATTGATATCTGGGGCGCGGATCACGGCGGTTATGTGACGCGCGTACAGGCTGCGATGAAGGCGCTGATCCAGCGGGAAGCCCAGCCGGATGTGCTGCTGGTGCAGATGGTGAACCTGACCCGCGACGGTCTGCCGGTGAAGATGTCCAAGCGGGCAGGTACATTTGTGACCCTGCGCGAGGTGGTGGATGAAGTGGGGCGTGATGCTGTGCGCTTTAACTTTATGACGCGCCGGGTGGAGTCCCAGCTCGATTTCGATCTGGAATCGGCCAAAAAGCAGAATGACGAGAATCCGGTCTATTATGTGCAGTATGCGCATGCACGTATTGCTGCGATTCTGCGCAAGGCTGAAAGTGAGGGCGTGGTAGTCGGTGATGTCGATGATGTCGATCTCTCCGAATTGACGACGCATGAAGAGCAGCGACTGATCTCGCATCTGCTGGCCTATCCCGATGCGCTGATCAAGGCGGCGGATCGGCTGGAAGCCTACCGTGTGGCAACCTATGTCATGCGTCTGGCGGCTGATTTCCATAGTTTTTACCACAAGCATCGTGTGGTCACCGAGGATGCCAACCTGAGTATGGCGAGAATGGTGCTGATTCGCGCCGTGGCGCAGGTGATTGCCAATGCTCTCGGCATACTCGGCGTTTCCGCGCCGGATCGGATGTAATGGCCTCAAAAGACTTCGCTCATGTAAAGGCGCCCCGCCGTGTGGAGAAGAAGGGCAGCACACCGTTGTTGCCCTTCGCCATCATCGGCATTGCCCTGCTCTGCTTTGCTGCCGGCTACTGGGTAGCGACAGAGCAGAATACAAAAGGCAGCGCCTCACAGGGTGATGTGAATGCCAAACAGGTATTGCTGGATGCGAAGGTAGCGGAGATCAATATCCTGCAGGCTAAAATCGATATGCTCGAAGAGCGGGTTGCCATGTGGAAGAGCAAGGCGAAGCAGGATGCACACAGTAAAGTGGGCGACCTGCAGTTCTATACCGACCTGCCCAAACAGTCGGTGACGCCTTCACCTGTGGTGGAGCCGGCAAAGGCTCCGGAGCAAGCGGTTGTGGCATCGGTTGTCAGGGCTCCGGTGACTCCGGTCCGCGAGACTCAACGGCAGATAAAGCCTGTAGCTGCGGATGCCGGCTACACAGAGTCCGGTTTCAGGATTCAGATAGCCTCATTCCGCACGATGGATGATGCAGTGGCATTGCAGAAAAAACTGAGGCAGGCCGGTTTCAAGGTTTATGTACAGACCGTGGATCTGGGTGACAAGGGGCAATGGTTCCGTGCCTATGGCGGTCCCTATGCCAGTAAAACGGAAGCTGAGCGGCAACTGCCGGCTATTGAGGCGCAGGTACATCTGAAAGGATTGCTGATTCGTGGGGGCTGAAATGAGAGGCAGGCTTCGCCTGGAGTGGTTGCGATCTGAACTCGGTGATGGCGCACAGGAGCGGCCGCTGGCAGGTGATGCATCATTCCGCCGTTATTACAGGGTCAGCCATGCTGATCGCGATTATGTGCTGATGGATGCGCCGCCGCCGCATGAGAATGTGCGACTGTTCATGCAGGTGCGTGACTGGTTCGACAAGGCGGGGCTGCGTGTGTCGAAATTACATGCGGCTGATGCGGAGCTTGGTTTTCTGTTGCTGGAAGATTTCGGTGATTTGACCTGGGCGGCTCACCTGGTTGCCGGAGGTAAAACCGATGCGTTGTTTGCCGATGCACTGGATCAGCTGCGCCGGCTACAGGATTCACAGCCGGATCTGGAGCTGCCGGTTTTTGACCTGCCGCGTATGCAGCGCGAATGCGACCTCTATCTGGATTGGTATCTGCCGCAGGTGGCCGGTATTGCGGTTGATGAGCAGCAGCGAAGCGACTTCCATACCGCACTCAGAGGTATCCTTAAGCAGATTGAGACACTGCCGCGCGTGCCCGTGCATCTGGACTACCATAGTCGCAACCTGATGTTGCCCGCTGGCGCGCTGCCACTGGGGCAGATTGATTATCAGGATGCGGTGATGGGTCCTGTTACCTATGATCTGGCCTCACTGCTCTACGACTGCTATCAGGACTACCCGGAAGCTGTAAGACGATGCTGGAGCAGATATTTTTATCAGGCATTGCCGGCAGCTGTAGGAGATGCCTTTGAAGATTTTGAAGACTGGCACCACAAGGTGCGCCTGACCGCGCTGCAGCGCCATATCAAGGCTATCGGCATCTTTGCGCGGCTGGCTTACCGTGATGGCAAGCGACAGTTTCTCGATGAGATACCCCTGACCCGCAAGCATCTGCTGGAAGAGTTGCTGTTTCTTGCCTGGGGCGAACATGACTGCCCGCTGCTTTTTTCAGGCCCGGCCGCTGCAGGGAAGGCTTAGTTATATAGCGTTTCAGAATCTGTTTCCCGCAGAGAAGGCCCGGTGTACCACTCCTCCCGGGTGAGTGGTTTTGACTCTTTTTGTAATCAGTTGCCGGCAACACAGAGTTGTCCGAACCGGACATTTGGGTAGGGTGCGCCGTTCTTAAAAGGAGGTCGTCATGCAGATTGCCGACAAAAAAGTTGTATCCATCCATTATACGCTGACCAATGGCGAGGGCGAAGTGATTGACTCATCACGCGATGCTGAGCCGCTGGTCTACTTGCATGGTGCACAGAATATTATTCCGGGCCTGGAGGCCGCACTTGTTGGTAAGGCTGTTGGTGACGAGCTCGAAGTCAGTATCGAGCCGGCTGATGCCTATGGTGAATACAATGCTGAAATGACCCAGGTGGTGCCGCGCGAAATGTTTGAAGGCGTGGATGAGCTTGAGGCCGGCATGGAGTTTCAGGCTGAGACCGCGCAGGGCGTACAGGTCATTCGTATTGCAGCAGTTGACGGTGACCAGATCACTATCGACGGTAATCATCCGCTGGCCGGTGTGAAGCTGCATTTTGCGGTCAATGTGACCGAAGTGCGCGAAGCGACCGAAGATGAGTTGACCCATGGGCATGTTCATGGCGCAGGCTGCGATCACTAAGCATCCGCATGTTAAATGAAAAGGGCCGCCCAATGGGCGGCCCTTTTTTTGTTCATGCATCACTATGCAGTAGCGATGGTTATCAGATTCAAACCCTGTTCACCGCCGCGGACGCAGAGGAAAGACGAAGGATATAAACAGGGTCTCTGCACGCCTCTGATGAACCCGGGGCTTCATTCGGGAGCGCGCCACAGTATGAACAGGCATTCCCTTTTATTGTTTTGCTTTTCCTTTGCGTACTCTGCGGTGAGTCGGTTTTATGCCTGTTTGTAGACCGCTCCGCGCAGCAAGCCTGCCAGATCGTGTATCTCTTCTTCCAGCACAAGGCCGGCCGGCGTGGCAGGCAGGCCGCATGTGCCCGTTTCAACGATGATATAACCGCCCGGCTTCAGCTGCGCCGGTGCATCATGCAGGATGGTGGCGAGAAACTGCAGGCCATCGGCCTCATCGGTAAGGGCATGGCGCGGTTCCAGACCAAGCTCAGGTTCCAGCTCGTACATTTCTCCGGCGCTGACGTAGGGCGGGTTGGAGATGATGAGATCAAACGGGCCATCTTCATGCTGCAGTGGCTGCAGCATATCACCGTTGCGCCAAAGCATGCGTGCTGCCACATCCAGTGATCGGGCATTAGCCTGGGCCATATGCAGCGCCTCTGATGAGATGTCGGTGGCAACAACGAGCGCTTGCGGATATTCAGCGGCGAGTGTGATGGCGATGCAGCCGGAGCCGGTGCCGATATCACAGAAGCGGTATGAGGTGTGCTGCTCGGGAAAGCGGGCGATAACAGCTTCAATCAGGTGCTCTGTCTCCGGGCGCGGGATCAATACATCAGGGCTGACCCGGAATGGACGCGACCAGAACTCCTTCTCGCCGATGATATAGGCAAGCGGTTCGCGGTTGATCCGGCGCGCTACCAGTGCTTCAAAACGCTGGCAGACTGCAGCTTCCGGTTCATCGTGTGCACGGATAATCAGATCGATACGGCTACAGGGCCATGCATGCATCAGCAGTAAGCCGGCATCCAGTTGTGGCGCATCACAGCCGGCCTGTTTCAGCCGCTCTGCACTTTCCCTCAGCAGCTTGCCAATGCTCACTGTTTTATCTGTTGGGCTGGGCTGCGAGCAGTTCTGCCCTGTGGTAGGTGAGCAGGGCATCCAGCAACTCACCCATGTCGCCAGAGATAATCTGTTCGAGTTTGTACAGGGTCAGGCCGATACGGTGGTCGGTTAGCCGGCCCTGGGGGAAATTATAGGTGCGGATGCGCTCGGAGCGATCACCGGAGCCGACCATGCCCTTGCGCGCTTCGGAGCGCTCGGCATCCACGGCCGATTGCTCCTTGTCGTAGAGTCGTGCCTGAAGCACTTTCATGGCCTGAGCCTTGTTCTTGTGCTGGCTGGCCTGATCCTGACAGGTGACAACCAGGCCGCTGGGCAGGTGGGTGATGCGTACTGCCGATTCGGTTTTATTGACATGCTGGCCGCCGGCGCCGGAGGCGCGATAGACATCAATACGCAGATCTTCGGGGCGGATATTGATATCCACCTCTTCGGCAACAGGCAGAATCGCCACGGTGCAGGCTGATGTGTGAATACGCCCGCCGGATTCGGTTTCCGGAACGCGCTGCACACGGTGCGCACCGGACTCGAATTTAAAGCGGGAGAAGACGCCATTGCCGCTGATCTGGGCAATAATCTCTTTATAGCCGCCGATGCCGGTGTCGTTGGCGGAGAGGATCTCCACCTTATAGCCCTGTGTTTCGGCATAGCGGCTGTACATGCGAAACAGATCGGCGGCGAACAGCGCCGCTTCATCGCCGCCGGTACCGGCGCGGATTTCCAGAATGATGTCGCGGTTGTCATTCGGATCTTTCGGCAGCAGCAGGCCGGAGAGGCGCACATCGCTGTCGTTGATGGCCCGTTTGAGATCGCGAGCCTCTGCTTCAGCCATCTCTTTCAGCTCAGCATCGCAATCGGGCTCGGCAATCAGTTCGAGATTATCCGCCAGCTGTTGCTGCAGATCGATGTTATGCCGGGCCTCTTCGGCAACAGGCTCGATTTCTGAAAATTCATGGGAGAGTGCGGTGTAGCGTTTGTTGTCAGCGGTGACATCGGGATCGGCCAGCAGTACGGCAATCTCTTCCCTGCGGTGCAGAATATTATCCAGACGTGTGTTCATTCTTCCCCTTTGTTTCGGGAACGGCACGCAGATGGCGGTTTTGCGGCGTGTCCAGATCGAACAGTCGGGTGGCGGCACCCATCAGCAGATCACCCTCAATATCATCCGGCAGGGTTTTCAGCGTTCTCAGTGTCGAATGCATATAGCGCTTCATCAGCGCTTTGCTGAAACGCTCGACTGCCTCCAGCTGGGCAGGCTCGAAGTCCTTCATATAACGCAGAGCCTTCTCCATCTCCTCAAACCGGTGCTGCTCCATCTGCTGTTGAATGGAGCGGATCAGTGGTACCGATTCGAGTGATTTCAGCCAGACGAGAAATGCAGCCTCTTCCTCTTCAAGGATCTTGCGGGCCAGTCCTGCCTCTTCCTGCCGCTGCTCGACATTGCCCTGCACAACCTGCTGCAGGTCATCAATATCATAGAGGTATACATCATCGATATCGGCAACGCGCGGGTCGATGTCGCGCGGCACGGCGATATCCACAAGGAACATCGGCCGGCTGCGCCGTTTCTTCATGGCCGCCTCGACAATATTGGGCAACAGCACAAAGGTGGAGGCGCCGGTGCTGGAAAGCACAATATCGGCGGAGTCCAGATAGTCGGGCAGCTGCTCCATGGTCAGTGCATGGCCGCCGAACTCGGTAGCCAGTAGCTGCGCGCGCTGGAGGGTACGATTGGCCACCAGAATATCCGAGCAGCCGTTGCCTCTGAGGTGGCGGGCAGCAAGCTCGGCCATTTCGCCTGCACCCATCAGCAGTACGGTCTTGCCGGTCAAATCGCCGAAGATGTGGCGGGCCAGCTCAACGGCACAGGAAGAGATGTTAACCGACTGCCTGCCGATGTTTGTTTCACTGCGGGCGCGTTTGGCGGCGGCGAAGGTAGACTGGTAGAGGCGGTGCAGTACATGACCTGCCGTACCTGCAGCCAGCGCATGTTCGTAAGATAGCTTTACCTGGCCGAGAATCTGCGGTTCGCCCAATACCAGCGAATCCAGCCCCGAGGCGACGGAGAAGAGATGGCGAACGGCCGCTTCGGCCGTGTGCGCATAGAGATGCTCACTGACCAGCTCCAGTTCCATGTCGGCCTTGTGGGCGAACCAGGCATGTACGGCGGCAATAGCTGCATCGGGATCGTGGGTGACCACGGTCATCTCTACCCGGTTGCAGGTGGAGAGCAGTGATGCCTCGCGAATGGATGGCTGAGAGACACATTGATGCAGAATGGCGGCGATTTCATCTTCCGGCACGGCCAAACGCTCACGCAGTTCAACCGGTGCGGTTTTATGGTTTAATCCTATGTGACAGATGCGCATGCGCGAAAGCTTAGCGTTTCAGCGTCATACGGTACAGAACTCCATATGCTGCTTTAGCCGGCTGCATCTTCCACCATCTCCAGACCGATGCCCTGAGTGCATGCGCGATCACTGTAGAGGCGGGCATCAATGCGTCCGGGGTGGTCCGGATCCAGCGCCAGATAGCACTCGGGCATCTCTCCCAGCACGGATCTGTACAGGTTTGTCAGCCGGGCAATGTCGCTCTCGCTGGCATGGGTGTTGTGGTAGATCGCGCAGATATGCTGCTGCCGCAGGGCCAACTCGGCCTGTTGTTGCCGGATGCAGGCGACCATTTCCTGCTCGCTGGAAAGCAGTTTTTGCGTGACATCCAGATATGTTTCCACGATATTGCCTCCCTTTGCCAGCAGACCAAAGCAGTTTTGGGGCTCATGGATGATGACGGCATGCAGTAGTTTTTGCATGCAATGGCGACGAATAGAGATGGCCGGCGGACTTTTTTCAGGGTGTGGTTGCATGACGCAAGAGTAGGAGTATAGCGCTGCTCGTCAATGTATATCAGATAAAAAGGTGATGCCCGTAACAGTAGTGTCGTGCGCAGTTGAATATACTTGCGCGGCTGGAAAAATGACCCGGGAGAAGGGGGTAGTATTTGAAAAGACAGTTGATGATATCCACATCGTCATCGGGTCGCCTGGTTGCCCTGGTGATAGGACGAAAGATGCTGACCGCATGCGTGCTCGCACTATCCGTGTTGACTGCCTTCGGCGTTTGGGGTGTCTATGGCACCATGCAGAGTGGTCGTTTGGCGCTCGAGTTGGAAAAGACCACGGCCCTGCTGCAGCTAGCTAAAGCAGAGAAGGCCGCGACGGTTACCCGTTTGCAGGGACAGTTGCAGACAGAACAGAATAAATCATTGGTCTATACCCGTGCATTAGGCCAGCTGCAGGCGCGTATGTTCAGGCTGGATGCTTTGGGCTCTCGCCTTGTGGATGTAGCTTCTCTGGATAAATCCGAATTTGATTTTGGTGTGGAGCCTGCTGTCGGCGGTCTGCATCAGCCGGGCAGTGCTGTGGGCGTGCCTGTTGTGCAACAGAGCATGGCTCAGGTTGATGGCCGTCTGACGCAGATGGATGCGCAGTTTGCAGCGATCGATTATATGCTGCAGAGCAAACGCAGCCAGTCCGGTGCCAGGCCACATACCTGGCCGACCAGAGGTGGCTGGATCAGCTCCCGTTTCGGTCCTCGTATTGATCCGTTTACCGGTGCACAGGCGATGCACTATGGTGTTGATATCGCCAATAAATCCGGCGCGCCGGTGCTGGCAAGCAGTGGCGGTGTTGTCAGCTTTGCCGGCAAAATGGAAGATTTCGGTTATGTCGTCGATGTCGAGCATGGTTATGGTTACCAGACCCGCTATGCGCACCTGAGCGGCATCAGTGTTAAAATCGGTGATGTGGTTGAGGATAAGCAGAAGCTGGGCAAGGTCGGCTCTACCGGCCACTCTACCGGACCGCATATCCACTATGAGGTGCGCCGCGATGGCAAGCTGATCAACCCGAGGAACTTCCTGCCGCGGGGGTGAAAGAATGCAGCCGTTGCCGGCTCTGCTGATCTGCCTTATACGCTTAATTTTTCCCTGATTTTTCTGCCCGTTGTTTCTTAATTATTATCGGCTCTAACACCGATGATCGATACAACACATGCATTAAACTTTTTCAACGTCTTTCCTGGTCATGTTTGTAACTGTCGAACCACGGCATTCGCCTTCGTCTGCGAATGAACCGATAGGTTTGCGCCTCTCTGGGGTCAAGCACTCTGTTTCAGGAAGAGCCGCGGGGATCATCCTGCATTTGCGGCAAGTGGGGGGAGGCGAGTCAAACAGTGCTGCTTTGCATCACTGCCGGAGCTCACGCTCCACCCCTCTTGGTTCGCTTGTTCAGCCATGCAGCCAGGGTCGTCCTGTCTTCAGCGAGGATAGGCGCGATCAGAACTACTACCGCCAGCCCAAAGCCCAATATCAAAGTATATATGATGCCACTTCTTTCCTGCATGATCGGTCTTGTTTTCGATCATGCAGGGGCAGGTTGCGGATTGAAGCGGGTTTTAATCCGCGCCAGTGTTATTTGTCGGCAGCACGGGCGGCAGCGATAGCGGCCATATTGACGATGTCATCGACGCTTGCACCGGTATGCAGCACATGCGCCTGTTGTGGCAGGCCGAGCAGGATCGGGCCGATGGCGGTGCCGCCACCGAGTTCGCGCAGTAGCTTGTAGGCGATATTGCCCGCCTGCATGGTCGGGAACACCAGAATATTGGCCGGCTCCTGCAGCTTGCTGAACGGGTACTGCTCCAGAATCGCTGCATTAACGGCGGTATCTGCCTGCATCTCTCCGTCCACGGTCAGATCGGGGCGGCGCTCATGCAGCAGGCGGGTGGCCTCGGCGACCTTGCTGGCTTCCGGATGATCGACACTGCCGAAGTTGGAGAAGGAGAGCATGCCCACGCGTGCATTACAGCCCAGTGATATGGCTGTTTCAGCAGCGAGCTCTGCAAGCTCGGCTAGCTGGCCGGCATCCATGTCCACATTGACCGTACAATCGGCGAGGAAGTAGGAGGCATTCTCCATGATCATGATATACATACCGTAGACATGATAATGTTTGCCGGCGTTATTGTGGCCGAGCACTTTCAGTACGGGGCGCAGTACATTGGGATAATGGGCGGTGCGGCCGGAAAGCAAGCCATCGGCAAAGCCCTGGCGCACCAGCATGGCAGCAAGCAGGTTGATGTCATTATGCAGCATTTTTGCCGCATCATCACGCAACATGCCATGGCGTTTGCGGTCGAAATAATAGGCGTCGGCCAGGCTGGAGAAGCGCGCATTGTTCACGGTTGGATCGACCAGCTGGATGTTGCCCATGTCCAGCTGATCTTCATGACAGATCTGCTCCATGATCTCTTTGCGTCCGATCAGAATAGGCTCGGCAATGCCCAGGTCCTTCATGGCGATGGCAGCGCGGATGATCGTTTCATCCTCGCCTTCCGGTAGTACCAGACGGATCGGGTGGGCTCTTGCCTTGTCTGAAATCATGCGCATAAAGAGGCGCGAATTATCGATGCGGCCGGCCAGCTCCTGTGCATAGGCCTTGCCGTCGAGTAACGGTTTGCGGGCGACACCGGTATCGGTGGCGGCCCTGGCGACGGCGACCGGCACCACTTCAATCAGGCGCGGGTCAAACGGCTTGGGCAGGATATATTCGGGACCGAAACGCATCTCCTTGATGCCATAGGCCTTGAGTACCGAATGCGGCACATCGGCGCGGGCGAGTCCGGCCAGTGCATGCACGGCTGCCATCTTCATCTCTTCATTGAAGGTGGTGGCGCGGACATCGAGGGCTCCGCGGAACAGGAAAGGGAAGCCCAGTACATTATTAACCTGATTCGGATGATCGGAGCGGCCGGTAGCCATGATCAGATCCTTGCGTGTGGACATGGCCAGTGCGTAGTCGATTTCAGGATCGGGATTGGCCATGGCAAATACGATGGGGCGATCCGCCATCGATTTCAGCATCTCCGGCTTGACGCAGTTGCCTTCCGACAGGCCGACAAATACATCAGCTCCTTCCATGGCTTCAGCCAGCGTGCGCTCCGGCCGTTCGGTGGCAAAATAGGCTTTGTGCGGCGGCATCTCCTCATCGCGATCTTTGCTGATGACGCCCTTACGGTCGAGAAACAGGATGTTCTCTCGTTTTGCGCCCAGTTGCTCAATCAGCTTCATGCAGGCAAAGCCTGCTGCACCCGCGCCGAGACATACAATCGTTACATCTTCAATGTTCTTTTTCTGTAACAGCAGCGCATTGATAAATGCCGCAGCCATAATCACAGCCGTGCCATGCTGGTCATCATGCAGCACGGGAATATTCATACGCTTCTTCAGCTCTTCCTCGATGATGAAACACTCGGGAGCCTTGATGTCTTCCAGATTGATGCCGCCGAAGGTGGGCTCCATGCGTGCGATGGTTTCGACAATGCTCATCGGGTCATTTTCTGCCAACTCGATATCGAACACGTCGATATCTGCAAAGCGCTTGAACAGTACGCCCTTGCCTTCCATTACCGGTTTACTGGCCAACGGACCGATATTGCCCAGTCCGAGAACGGCAGTGCCGTTGCTGATTACACCGACCAGATTGGCGCGTGAGGTGAACTCATCGGCCAGATCAGGGTTCTCGGCGATAGCCAGGCAGGGCTCGGCTACGCCCGGGGTATATGCCAGAGCAAGATCACGCTGGGTCAGACATGGTTTGGTCGGGCGGATGCTGATTTTTCCCGGTGTGGGCGAGCGGTGATATTCGAAAGCGTCCCGGCGTAGGTCTTCTTTTGGCATGGTGTACTCCATTGTGTTTGTTTCATGTTCATCTACAGTCTCTGTCACCGGCAATCATAGCGGCGGATGGAGGTGTGGTCATGGGGAGATTAAGGCGCATTGGATTTGCCGGTGCCGGCGCAGTCGGTTGCCATTACGGCAGCAAATTGTTGCAGGCGGGCTTTGAGGTGCTGCTGTTGGCTCGAGGTGCGCATCTGCTGGCTCTGCAACAGCATGGATTAAGCCATGAGTCGGGCGGGCAGCGGCGTCAACTGGTGGTGGATGCAACCGATGATATTACCCGCTTGGCGGATTGCGATGTGGTGCTGTTCAGCAGCAAAATGAACGATCTGGAGGCTATGCTGGAGCGCATGCAGGGGCATCTGGCTGCAGGAGCCATGCTGGTGAGCCTGCAGAACGGTGTGCAGGCGCCGGATATGCTGGCTGCTGCTTTTCCCGCGCATACGGTGGCGGCAGGCACCGCCTTTATCGGCGCGCGCCTGACCGGGCCGGGAGCCGTGATGCATTCGGCGGCAGGCGGCATGCGTTTGGGTTTGTGGCGCAAGGGCGATGGCGATGCACGCCTGTCGCAGTTGATCAGTGCGCTGGATGCGGCAGGTGTGCCGGTTCGGCTGGACGCCGATCCTGCGGCCATGTTGTGGCGCAAGCTGTTATGGAACTGCGGCTTTAATGCCATCACGGCGCTTACCCGCTGCTATGCGCGTGATATGGCTGCCAATGCAGAGACATTGCCGGTGGTGATGCAGGCGATGCAGGAGGCTGTGGCGGTCGGCACTGCTCTGGGTGTCGCGGTGGATGCGGCCGATATCGATAAACATATTGCCGTGACGCTGGCGATGGGGCAGGTGAAAACGAGCATGTGGCAGGATATCGAGGCGGGGAGAGCTTGCGAAATCGACTATATCAACGGCTATGTTGCGACTCAGGCTGACCAGCTGGGGCTGGCGGCACCGGTAAATCGCATGCTGAGCACGCTGGTGCATGCGCTGGATAAGGCGGGGTGAGGCTGGATGAGTGTCGGCCGGGGTTATTGAAGCCTGGCTGAAATCCACTGGCCGATATGGCTGATCTCCTGCTGACAAACGGAGTGCTGCATCGGGTAACTATGCCACTCCAGCTGGTAGCCGTCGGCTTTCAGTTGACGGGCGCAGCTGTCGCCAAGGGCAAAGGGTACGACCTGATCATCAATGCCGTGAGCCATGAACAGCGGTGTGGCGCGGGATGCCTGACTATAGTCGCATCTGTCACCGGGCATGAGCAGATAGCCGGAGAGGGCAATAATACCGGCCAGCGCATTGCTCTGCCGCAGGCCTGAATATAGCGCCATAGCTGCACCCTGCGAGAAGCCGGCCAGAATCAGCCGGTTGGCCGGTATGCCGCGCATGATCTCCTGCTCGATCAGCATGTTAATGCTGGCATGGGATGCCTGAATCCCGGCTGCATCATGTTCGATGCCGAGATCGTTTTGCCGGATGTCGTACCATGCCGGCATGATGTAGCCGCCGTTGAATGTTACCGGCATGGAGGGGGCATGGGGAAATATAAAGCGGACGGCCAGCCCGGCCGGTAGTCCCAGCTGTGGCACAATGGCTTCGAAATCATGGCCGTCGGCTCCGAGTCCGTGCAGCCAGATGATGCTGGCGACCGGATTCGGCGCTGTTTCAATCGTAATGTGGGGCAGTGTTTGTAGTGACATGGGCCAATCATGTACGATTTTTTTAGCCATGACTATTTAATATGCGCATGCAATAGAGCGCTTGTGCGCCCCCGGAGATGGCTGCGTAGGTGCGGTCGCTATTGACCGTGGCCGGTTTTCTGGTTCAATCCGCAAATGAATAAACATCTGCATATTCTCGGTGTCTGTGGTACGGCCATGGCCGCCATCGCGGCGCTGGCAAAAGAACAGGGCTGGCGCGTGACCGGTTCCGATGCGGGAGTCTACCCGCCGATGTCCGATTATCTGGCAGGTCTCGGTATCGAGATCGCCGCATTTGATGCGGCCAGTCTGCAGCCTGCACCGGATCTGTGCGTGATCGGTAATGCCATGTCGCGTGGCAATGTCGAGGTTGAGGCTATTCTTGATGCCGGTCTGCCCTATTGCTCCGGGCCCGCATTTATCGGCGATTATATCCTGCCGGGCCGCCATGCGGTGGTGGTGGCCGGAACGCATGGCAAGACGACCACATCCAGTCTGCTGGCCTGGGTACTGGATCAGGCGGGGCTGAATCCCGGTTTTATGATCGGCGGTATTCCGGAGGGTTTTTCCACCGGCGCCCGACTGGGCGACGGAGCGGCTGTGGTGCTGGAAGGCGATGAGTATGACACGGCCTTTTTCGACAAGCGCAGCAAGTTTCTGCACTACCATGCGCGCACCCTTATCCTGAATAATCTGGAATATGATCATGCCGATATCTTTCCAGATCTGGCCGCGATCCAGACCCAGTTTCATCATCTGATCCGTACTGTGCCGGCATCGGGCCGTATCGTACTAAATGTGGATGATGATCATCTTGTTGATGTATTGCACCGCGGCTGCTGGACGCCGCATACCCGCTTTGCCCGCTACGGCGGGCGCGATGCCGACTGGCACTGGCAGCCCCTGAGTGAGGATGGCACGCACTTCTGTCTCTATCGCTCGGGCGAGCGGGTTATGGAAGTGACGTGGGGGATGATCGGTATTCATCAGGTGGCCAACGCCTGCGCTGTGGCCGCGGCGGCAAGCGGACTTGGTGTTGCTATTGCCGATATTGCTTCGGCATTTACCTCATTCGCCGGAATCCGTCGTCGTATGACACTGGTCGGTGAGGTGCAGGGTAAACGTGTGTTTGATGACTTCGCCCATCATCCAACAGCGATACGCGGCGTTGTGACGGCGGCCCGTGCGGCCATGAAAGGCACCGGTCGGCTTTGGGTGATCGTTGAGCCGCGCTCCAACACGATGCGTACACGCATTCACCAGCAGGCGTTGCCTGGCTGCTTTGCGGCGGCGGATCAGGTGATCTTTGTGCCGCCGTCGGATCGCAACCTGCAGCCGGCCGAGGTGCTGGATGCGGCAGCCGTGTGCAGCGATATTGGCGCACATGCACGCGTGCTGGCAGATGCGGAGGGAGTGATCGACTATCTCTGCAGCCATGCGCTTGGTGGTGATGATATCCTGATACTCTCCAATGGCGGCTTTGATGACATTCACCGGCGGCTACTCGATGCGCTTACCCCGATCACCTGATCCGGCGCCAGGGCAATCGCATTAAAACTGTTACTTTCCCATTAGCAGTTTTTCCAAATAATCATTATCCCATCCAGCTTTAAGTCTTCGATTCTTAAT
>PFXI01000065.1 GCA_002791575.1 Zetaproteobacteria bacterium CG_4_9_14_3_um_filter_54_145
TGGGTAAATTTGCTGTCTAGATAACTACAAATATACCATAAACGTTGGGAATTCAGGCCTACTTTATTACTGCGAAATCTTTAACCGGACAGCAGTGAGCGGGTTTAAGAAAATCGGTAGAAAAGCAAAAGGAACAGAAATGACAGCACTACTCACCCCTCAGTCCTCAGCTCTCAGTCCTGACTCAAAAATATATGTTGCCGGTCACCGTGGTTTGGTGGGCTCGGCCATAGTCAGGGCCCTGAAAGCACAGGGATTTGATCATCTTATTCTGCGCAGATCGGCGGAACTGGACCTGCGCAATCAGGCTTCAGTGGACGCATTTTTTGCCGCAGAGCGGCCGGAGTATGTCTTTCTGGCAGCAGCAAAAGTGGGCGGTATCTATGCCAATGATACCTATCCTGCCGACTTTATACGCGATAATCTGCAGATTCAGACCAATGTTATTGATGCGGCTTATCGCAATGGCGTAAAGCGCCTGCTGTTTCTCGGCTCCTCCTGCATTTATCCCAAGCTGGCGCCTCAGCCGATGCCGGAGTCCTGTCTGCTCACCGGCGAACTGGAGCCTACCAATGAGTGGTATGCCATTGCCAAGATCGCCGGCGTCAAAATGTGTCAGGCCTATCACAAGCAGTTCGGTTTTGATGCGATTTCTGCCATGCCGACCAATCTCTATGGTCCGAATGATAACTTCGATCTGGAGAAATCACATGTGCTGCCGGCGCTGATTCGCAAGTTTCATCTGGCAAAGCTGGCGCAAGCCGGGGATATTGAAGCGATTCGTGCGGATGAACTCCGTCATGGCCAACTTCCGGATGATATTCTGCACAACCTCGGCTTGAGTCGTGATGGCGGAGTAGTGGATCCCTCCGGTAGTGTGCAGAAGGGCCAGTTGCGCCTTGCCTCTTCAGCCATGGCCCCGAGGGTGGTGCTCTGGGGCAGTGGTTCCCCGTACCGCGAATTCCTGCATGTCGATGATATGGCTGCCGCCTGCCTGTTTCTGATGCAAGGCAACCAGCTGCAAACGAATGATACTCGCCTTTTCAATGTCGGTATGGGATCAGATCTGAGCATTAAGCATGCGGCAGAGCTGGTACAGCGTGTTGTCGGTTATGACGGTGAGGTGATCTGGGATGCATCCAAGCCGGACGGTACGCCGCGCAAGCTGATGGATGTAAGCAGGTTGAATGATATGGGGTGGCAGGCGGCTATTCAGCTGGAAGAGGGTATTACAGCTGTCTATGCCCATTATTGTACTTAACTGATCGGGCTTCGCTGATCAAAAGGGGTTATTGATGCAAGGCGCAAGTGAAATACCCGCTACCTTCCTGCTGGCACTGGTATCGTCAGTCCTGCTGACGTTGCTGATGATGCCTGCAGTCGTGCGTCTGGCCCTGCGACTGGGTGCTGTTGATCACCCGGATGAGCGCAAGGTTCATCTGCAGGCAGTGCCGCGCATGGGTGGCCTGGCATTCCTTGCCACTATGTTGCTGATTCCGCTCACCATGCTGGATATCACGCAGACAACCCAAGGCTTTCTCCTCGGTCTGCTGATTGTCGGTTTTACAGGTATGGCAGATGATATTTTCCAGATTTCGCCCAAGCTGAAATTCATCGGTATTATCGCCGGCTCCGCAGTGTTCCTGATCATGAGTGGTACAGCCATCACGGATCTGGGCGACCTGTTCGCCAGAGGCAATATAGAAACCGGTTGGTTTGCCATCCCGTTAACATTGATTGCGATGGTGGGCTTCATCAATGCTCTGAATTTGTCTGACGGGCTCGATGGGCTTGCTGCCGGCATTACGTTGATAGCCAGTTTTTTTCTTGGCAGCTTTGCCATCACCATAGGGGATCATGAAAGCCTGATGATCGTGGTTGTACTGCTTGGTTCAATGGTCGGATTTCTCTATTATAATTCCCACCCTGCACGCATATTTATGGGGGACACAGGCAGTCTCATCCTGGGCTATGTGCTGGCCTGTCTCTCACTGATGTTGCTTCAGTCCGGAGGCGGGGAAGTCATATCACCGATCAGTATGGGCATTCTGCTGGGGTTACCGCTTGCGGATACGATTTATGTCATGCTCAGGCGTATTGTGCAGGGGAAGAGTCCATTCCTGCCTGACAAAACCCATTTTCATCACCGGCTAATTGACCTCGGCCTCTCCCATAACGGCGTAGTCGGTGTCTTTTACGGGCTGATCTACATGTATGGTTGTGTGGCAGTTCTCTTTCAAGGCAGTGCCGGCTGGTTGCAGTCGCTGGTGCTTGCGGGTCTGATTGCGGTCACATATCTGGGGCTGATGTTGCTGGAGAGAGCGAATTTTTCCTATGCACCTTTAACTGATGACGATGCTTCAACAGGCTCTGACGGTACAGGGTCTTCCATTTACTACCTGATGACCCGTGTTCTCGGTGCTTCGATACCGGTTATGACATGGTTGATTCCGCTTCTGTTGCTCGGGCCTGTGCTGGCGGTAGATCTGTCCGGCATTAATATACTTATTGTGGTTGCAGTGATGGGTTTGGTCGGGCTTCTCTATCCGTGGAGGGGTGGGCGCGATGGAGCATGGCCGCTGGGGCTGCTCTACCTGCTTGTGTTTGCATTGATATTGGCAATTAATACATCCGAGCAGTTGTGGGTACAGTATTATATGTATGCTATATCAGCCCTGTTGTCATGCTGGGTGGCGCTGAAGTTATGGTTCAAGAGGCATACGCGAATCTTTCTGACATCGGGTTTTGAAAGCCTGCTGCTGCTTTTGACCTGGGTTACGCCGTGGATTACCGGCAGGCTTAATCTGCTATCGGATGACATTCAGGTGATGTTTTATGTCGCTTGCGTTGAGTCTGTCATCTTTTTGCTCGCTACCAAGATCGTTTTGCGGCGTCAGCCGAGAAGGAACCGGCATCTGCTTGCATCCCTGTTATTGCTGCTTGGCGTAGCGCTTTTGTAACAGAGCCCACGTAGACAGTGGTACCGGTTCATTAAGATGAAGAATGCGTTTGTTCTTCCAGACCTTGTATAGCGGGCCGATAAATATGCCGGCCAGCAAAAACCAGATGAAGTCCTCACGCGGTACGTAGAGCACAAAATGGCCGGAGAGATAGTCCATAGACCACGTTGCATTGACCCAGCCGCTTGTAATAAGTTCGGGAATACCGAAAAATAGTAAGGCCAGAAGGCCTGCGAAAACACCGCTGAAAACGGCATTGGCTACCAGATCCTGCCGCAGCGATAGTATGATCAGATTGCAGACCCCAAAAGCCAGAATTGTGGCTGTAAATGAATCCAGATTGAACAGATAGGCACTGCCGAAGAATACCGCGCAAATGGTAAGTGCTATATACCTGAATCTGAACGGCTTGGTGATGGGCGGGGGACTGTCCAGATAACAGCTCTTGCAGATGACCTCGTAACAGACTGCGACCGAACCTGAGAAGAAGAAGCCGAAGAGGAAATCTTCAATGCCAACAGCGGTACCTGTAACAGTAACCGGATTCCACCAATCATTAATGTAGACGAACTCGGAAAGTACGCCGCCAATGCCAAACAGGAAAGATAGTTTGAGCATGGTCTCTCGCAAGTCGCTTCTGGATATAAAGAAAAAGAACCAGAAGGGTGCAATAGAGAGACATGCCTGAAGATAGCTGTATTTATACATGGTGAATGTTTAGTAATTTCCTCTACTGTAAAATAATGGTGCGAGGTCTGTAGTGTAGACGGAAATTCAGATTACGCAATTTGGCGGCAAAATGATATTGCCTTTAATGACATCAGAGGCTCTTACCGGTGGCTGGTGCGCGCTTATATTTGCGATTAAGCAGGCCAGCTTTCTGCCAGCAGGCGGCTTGTGCAGGGGGGATACTCTCCAGGCGCCAGCACCAGTTATTCTCCAGTGTGCCGGGCGTATTGAATTTGGCTTCGCTGCCCAGTTCAAGCAGGTCCTGCATGGGGATGACGGACAGCATGGCTGGTGATGCAAGAGCCGCTTCGATCATGGACCAGGTGATGTCGGCAGGTGTTGTCTTCAGTACGCTCAGTACATGCTGGCGTACATGTTCATCAGCATGTTCGAACCAGCCGAGTGTTGTATCGTTATCATGGGTGCCGGTATAGACCACGCTGTCAGGCTCGTGGTGGGCCGGAAGATAGGGATTGTGATCATCGCCACCGAAAGCGAACTGCAGGATTTTCATGCCGGGCAGGCCGAAGTCCCTGCGCAGGGTAGTTACCTCATCGGTGATGATGCCAAGATCTTCAGCCACCAGCCGTAATGGTCCCAGCTCCTGCTGCATGGCTTCCAGTAAGGCTCTGCCGGGAGCTTTGCGCCAGTCGCCGATAATGCCGTCTTCGCTTTGGCCCGGGATTGCCCAGTAGGCCTCCAGTCCGCGAAAATGATCGATGCGCAGCAGGTGCATGCGCTCCATCTGGTGTCTTACGCGCTCTACCCACCAGTCAAAATGATCCGCAGCCATCTTGTCCCAGCGATACAGGGGATTACCCCAGCGCTGGCCTGTCGAGGAGAAGTAGTCGGGTGGTACGCCGGCCACTTCGTCACAGAGGCCCTTTTCAGATACGGTAAAGTTGCTTTGGGCAGACCAGACATCGGACGAATCATGTGCTACATAGATGGGCAGATCGCCGAACAACTCGATGCCGCGCTCTTCTGCATAGGCTTTGATGCGCTTCCACTGGCAGTCGAACATATATTGTTCGAACACGGTCTGTTCAATCAGTCCACGATTACACGATTTGGCGGTGGTCAGAGCATCCGCGTCATGGTCACGCAGTGCGCGAGGCCAGTGCCACCAGGCACGATCGGCCAGAATCGACTTCAGCGTGGAAAAGATGGCATAATCATCCAGCCATTCACCATGCTTGTGTGCAAAGGACTCCACATCAAGCTTCAGTTCGCTATCTGAAATCAGTTGCAGCCAGAAACGCAGTGATGCTTTTGCACGCAGATCAGCGTGTTGTTTTGCACTCAGCTGATCCTCCAGATCGCTGGCATCAAGCCAGCCTTTGTCGACAAAGTCCCGCAGATCCAGCAGCTCCGGATTGCCGGCAAATGAAGAGAGTGATTCATAGGGTGATCCATGGCCATGCGTTGGTCCGAGCGGCAGGAACTGCCAGATACTGAAATCTGCAGCGGCCAGGACATCGATAAAGGCAAGCGCTTCCTTGCCCAGTACACCTTTGTGAAAAGGGCCGGGCAGGGAAGTGATGTGCAGCAGCACCGCCGATTTGCGGCGGTCAATCCATGAAACCATGATCGTGTCCTTGTTTCGTTATCTCAGCCACGCATGGCCTTCAAGCTGTTCTGGGTTCTGGTCGGGTCAGGAGTCACTACCACGGCGCATAGTGCCACCGCCTTCGGCATCACCGCCGCCATGCGAAATGGAAACATTCAGCGAGGCTGGAATAGCGCAACCAAGCAGCTGGTGTAGTTTGCCCAGATGGCGTCGATACAGGTTGTCAAAATCGCGTACCGCTGCCCCCGGATTGTAATCGCCGAACCACCAGCACCAGTCCGAGCCTTCACAAATGCGCAGTTGCTCTTTAGCTGCGGCCTGTTGCTCGGGACTCAGTTTGTCAATGTGCTTGTCATAGACATGTTTGGCTTCAATCAATAGCTCCCAGCCGCGTGTTTTGGCGGTGTCGCCAATCCATGTGGAGAGGTTGCCATATACCCATGAGCCGGAAACCAGATGATCCAGTTTCTCAGTTGCCGGGTGTGCAGCCAGATAGTCACTGCAGGTTGTCAGGTCATAATCATCATTTTCGGCAATAGACTGATACAGCTTGGTCAGGAATGGCAGGGCATTTTCATGGTAGTGTTCCCACGCATTTTCACCATCCATGATGATGGTGACCACAGGCGCATCCATGCCCTGAGTGCGGTGATGGATGCCGGCCAGTTCATGCATGAAATTATTGATGGCATCCTGAGTCTTCCAGCGTGAATACTCAAAACCAAGCAGATCTGACAGTCTGTCATCGCGGAAGAAGCAGGATATCTGCTCATCACCCTCACCAACCAGCCAGGGGTGATAGAGGTCACGATTGCTCTGCTGCTCCCGTACATTGTGTTTTAATGAGTGGTGCAGTACGGCTTCACCGGTGGCGCACCAATTGAAATCCGCCTTGCCCAGCATGGCCAAAGTCTTGTTGGAAACCGCACCTTCAGCCGGCCAGCAACCGGCAGGTTTGTGGCCGAACACCTGCTCATGGTGAGTAATGGCCATGGCAATATGCTCTTCGGCACGCTCTTTTCCGCCAGGGTAAGGCTCAGCGGGAAGCATGGCATCCGCTACCGTTTCGCGGGCCGTATTGAAATCAAGCATGAGTGGAATAATAGGGTGCGCATAAGGGGTGGTGGTCAGCTCGATTTTACCCTCTTCCACCAGCTTGCGATGGGTGGCCGGAATATTGTCGAGCAGGGAGGCGATCAGTGTGACCAGATCGCGCCGGTCCTGATAGCTGAAGTTTTTAGCTTTTTCAATCAGGCGCCGGGCAACAAAGTTATGCTGTCGCACTGTTTCACCCAGCCATGCAAGATGGTACCAGGTCACCAGATCAGTGAAATAGCTGCTGCCCAGATAGGCCGTCGCATCATGGCCTTTTGCATGTTCGGCCATCTGCCAAAGCAGTGAAAAAGCAGGATAGCGATGCATATTGCGTTCATGATTCAACCGGAAACAGGCCTCAAGCAGGTAGGCGCGCCCGGCCTTGTCATAATTACCATCACTGTCAGCCAGGGCAGCCAGCAGCGGGTCATTGATGTCATTGTGTTTTCCATCGAGGAAATCACGCAGATGTGCCGCGTAATCTTCAATCTGGGCTGTCAGTGACGGCACATAATTGATGACGGCGCGGGCACCCGGCAGCTGCGATATGATCTCAGCCATATCGGTGTAATCCTTGATGGCATGCAGGTACACCCATGGCAGGTGATAGCGTCCGGAATCTGCATCGCAGTAAAACGGTTGGTGCATATGCCAGTAGAAAATTACAGACAGTGGTCGACTCATTGTCTCTCCTTGCGCGCCATTTGCATGGTCGCCCTCATGGGCAGTTATATCAGCGCTTGTAGTGGTCGAAGCTTGCGCAGGGGTGCCGGTCAACAGCATCCCCTGACAGCAAAGGGGTTATGCCTCATGTACGTTTTGCCCCATCATTTCAGGGGTGACAAGAACAATGCCGCCCGCAGAAACGTCGAAACGTTTGGCATCTTCAATCGGATCTTCACCGATCACCGTGCCTTCGGGGATGATCGTGCCCTTGTCGATAACACAGCGCCGGATGCGGCAATTATGTCTGATTTCAACATCCGGCAGGATAACGGAATCCTCAACGACAGTGTGAGAGTGCACGCGCACGCTTGAAAACAGCAGTGAATGACGAATGGTCGCACCGGTTACCAGACAGCCGCCGGAGATCAGGGAGTCAATTGCATGGCCGCGTCTCTCATCATCATTAAAGGCGAACTTGGCCGGTGGCAGCTGCTCCTGATAGGTCCAGATGGGCCAGTTTTTATCATACAGGTTCAATTCAGGCGCGATATCGCACAGATTAATGTTGGCTTCCCAGTAGGCATCAATGGTTCCAACATCACGCCAGTAGCCGGATGCACTGGTGTTGCCGGCCATAAACGGGAAGGCGAAAGCATTGGCGTGCTCAATGGCGTGCGGGATCAGGTCGTGGCCAAAGTCATGTGTAGATGATTCATCGGCAGCATCGGCAACCAGACGGTCACGCAGGTACTGCTTGGAGAAGACGTAGATACCCATGGAGGCCAGTGCCTGTGACTCATCTCCTGGTACAGGCTTGGGGTTCGCAGGCTTCTCGGCAAATTCAACAATGCGGGAGTCTTTATCAATCGACATTACACCGAATGCTCTGGCTTCCGCGAGTGGTACAGGGATGCAGCCTACAGTGATATCAGCGCCCTTGGCGACATGGGCGGCAATCATTTTGCCGTAATCCATCTTGTAGATGTGATCGCCTGCCAGAATGACGACATAATCAGGGTTGTAGTGACGGATGATGTCCAGATTCTGATAGACTGCATCGGCAGTGCCGGCATACCAGCCTTCACCCTTGCGCTGCTGGGCGGGGAGTACTTCAACGAACTCGCCGAACTGACCGGACATGAAGCTCCAGCCGCGTTGCAGGTGGCGTTGCAGGGAGTGGGATTTGTACTGGGTGAGAACGGAGATGCGACGGATGCCGGAGTTGATGCAGTTGGACATCGGGAAATCAATAATGCGGAATTTTCCACCAAAGGGAACGGCCGGTTTGGCGCGCCAGTTGGTCAGATCTTTCAGCCTTGAGCCGCGGCCACCCGCCAGAACCAGCGCTACCGTGTTGGCGGTGAGTCGGCTGATATTGCGTTCCATTTGCGGACCCATACTATCTTCGATTTGCGGTGCCATGATTGTTCCCCCCCCCTGTGATGGTTGTGATTTTGTGAACGCACTCTAACAGCATGACTATTGATTTGCCATGTAGTGATTTCAGCTTATCTTCACGCTAGTATACCCGCTGATCAAGGGGGGGATAGAACCATTATGCGGACGCAAACCGTTTTAACATCACCATTTGAGGGGCAACGACCGGGCACATCCGGCTTGCGTAAGAAAGTCAGGGTTTTTCAGCAGGCGCACTATCTGGCCAATTTTGTACAGGCAACATTTAACGCCATCGGCGATTTTCAGGGCCAGACGCTGGTTGTCGGCGGGGACGGGCGCTTTTACAATCGCGAAGCCATTCAGATTATTCTGAAAATGGCGGCAGCCAACGGGTTCACCAGAGCGTTGGTCGGACAGTGTGGTATCCTGTCGACTCCTGCAGCCTCCTGCATTATCCGTAAATACAAGGCATATGGCGGATTGATTCTCTCTGCCAGTCATAATGCTGCCGGTCCAGATGAGGATTTCGGCATCAAGTACAATATCGGCAGCGGCGGGCCGGCGCCGGAAAATGTAACCGAAGCCATATATGACCGCACGCTGGATATTGAACGTTACCTGATTGTTGATGCCGATGATGTGGATTTGGATCACACCGGTTCATTTGATCTGGCAGGCATGCAGGTGGAAGTGATCGATGCTGTTGCCGATTATGCCGCTTTGATGCAGTCGATATTTGATTTTGATGCCATTCGTGATCTGCTGGCATCCGGTTTTGCCATGAAGTTCGATGCCATGCATGCGGTGACCGGTCCGTACGCAACAGCCATTCTGGAAGGCACGCTGGGTGCCGCTGCCGGTACGGTGATGAACGGTGAGCCGAAAGAGGATTTTGGTGGTGGTCATCCTGATCCGAATCTGACCTATGCGCATGAGCTGGTTGAAATCATGTATGGTGATCAGGCGCCTGCATTCGGTGCAGCATCTGATGGCGATGGCGACCGCAATATGATTCTGGGCGATCACTTCTTTGTGACGCCGAGTGATTCGCTGGCGGTTCTGGCTGCTAACGCGACACTGGTGCCTGGCTATGCGGGTGGTATTGCCGGTGTAGCGCGCTCCATGCCGACTTCCGCTGCTGCGGACAGGGTGGCGGAATCACTGGGCCTGGATTGCTATGAGACGCCCACCGGTTGGAAGTTTTTCGGCAACCTGATGGATGCGGGTAAGGTGACGTTGTGCGGCGAGGAATCATTCGGTACCGGCTCTGATCATGTGCGTGAAAAAGATGGCCTGTGGGCCGTGTTGTTCTGGTTGAATATTCTGGCTGTGCGTAAAGAGTCGGTTGCCGATATTCTTGTTGAGCACTGGCAGCAGTTCGGGCGCAACTACTATTCTCGTCATGATTATGAAGGCGTTGATTCGGCAGCGGCAACAGCCGTACTGCAACAGGTACGGGATCAGTTTGACAGCTTGCCCGGCACACAGTTGGCCGGTCGCATGATCAGTACATGTGATGATTTTTCCTACACGGATCCGGTAGATGGCAGTGTCAGCAGCAATCAGGGCGTCCGCGTTCTGTTTGAAGACGGCTCGCGCATGATTTTCCGTCTTTCCGGTACCGGCACGAGCGGTGCAACCATTCGCCTGTATCTCGAGTCATATGAAGCAGACAGCAGCAAGCACGGGCTGGATGCGCAGGATGCACTGGCCGATATGATTGCTGCCGCCGGTGCTGTTTCGCAATTGCGTGAGTTGACCGGACGTGACAAGCCCACGGTAATTACCTGAGTTTGCCTTTACTCCCTGCGCAGAATATAACTGAAAATGATCGCCCAATGAGAGGCATAATATGAAAAATATCAACCTTAGTGATGAAGCATGGGCAGTGCTGGAAGCCCGCAGCCATGACCCGTTCGCCTATCTTGGCAGACATGCGGAAGGCAGTGGTGTGGTCGTGCGCGCAAACAAGCCGCGTGCCGAGAAGATGTGGCTGGTGCCGGAAGGCGGCAAGGCCATGCCGATGACGCGTATCGAGGGTACTGATTTTTTCGAAAAGAGCTGGAAAAGTGGCGATCTGGACAGGGCGTATCGCTTGCGTATAGAAAATGCCGATGGTCATAGCTGGGAGGAGGAGGATACCTACCGCTTTGCTCCGATTCTCGGTGATATGGATCTCTACCTGATTGGTGAGGGTAACCATTTCGAAAAATATCGGATTATGGGCGCCCACTTGCGTGAGCATGGAGGGATCTCCGGTGTCGGTTTTGCCGTATGGGCGCCGTCGGCCATGCGTGTGTCCGTAGTGGGTAACTTCAATCACTGGGATGGACGCGAGCACCAGATGCGCGTGCGTGGTTCCTCCGGCGTGTGGGAGCTCTTCATTCCCAACCTGTGTGAGGGCGAAACCTACAAGTTCGAAATCCGTGCGCAGAATGGCGATGTGTTTGAAAAAGCCGATCCTTATGCCCAGCAGATGGAGTTGCGTCCGGCTACGGCCAGTGTCGTGCATAACAGTGATGTTTATACCTGGTCTGATGCCGAATGGGTGGAAAACAGGGCAACGCATCAGGCTGCAGATAAACCGATGAGCATCTATGAAGTGCATCCCGGTTCATGGCGACGCGAAGCCGATGATGGCAGCGCCTATATGGGTTACCGTGAGCTGGCGCATCAGCTGGTTGAGTACTGTCAGTGGATGGGTTATACCCATATTGAGTTGATGCCGATCACCGAGCACCCGTTCGATGGGTCATGGGGTTATCAGACGGTCGGTTATTTTGCCCCGACCAGCCGCTTCGGTACACCGGATGATTTCCGTTATTTTATCGATTATTGTCATCAGAACGGTATCGGTGTGTTTCTCGACTGGGTACCTGCGCATTTTCCCAAGGATGCGCATGGTCTCGCACGCTTTGACGGTACACCGCTCTATGAGCATGAAGATCCAAGACTCGGTGAGCACAAGGACTGGGGCACCTATATATTCAACTTCGGCCGCAATGAGGTGCGTAATTTCCTGATCGCTTCAGCCCTGTTCTGGCTGGATGAGTATCATCTGGACGGACTGCGTGTGGATGCAGTGGCATCGATGCTCTACCTCGATTATTCACGCAAAGAGGGTGAGTGGATGCCGAACAAGTTTGGTGGCCGCGAGAATCTGGAGGCGGTGGAGTTCATCAAACAGTTCAATTGCCTGATCCACGAACGCTTCCCTGGTGCTGTGACAATGGCCGAGGAGTCCACCTCATGGCCTATGGTGTCGCGTCCTGTCTATCTGGGCGGACTGGGCTTTACCATGAAATGGAATATGGGCTGGATGAATGACACGCTCTCCTATTTCGAGAATGATCCGATCCACAGATCCTACCATCACCATGCGCTGACTTTCTCGATGGTCTACGCCTTTACCGAGAACTTTATCCTGCCGTTCTCTCATGATGAAGTGGTTCATGGCAAGGGCTCGATGCCGCAAAAAATGCCGGGCGATGACTGGCAGAAATTTGCCAATCTGCGTGTGCTGTATGCCTATATGTATGCGCACCCGGGTAAGAAGTTGCAGTTTAACGGTATGGAATTCGGTCAGTGGTCGGAGTGGAATTTCGATGCATCACTGTCGTGGGATCAGGCCAACTTCATGCCGCATCGCGGCTTGCAGCTGATGATGCGGGATATGAATCACCTCTATACGAGTGTGCCGGCCCTGTATGAAGTTGATTTCGACAGTGCAGGTTTCCAGTGGATAGATTGCAATGACTCCGAGCAGTCGGTGTTGAGTTTTATCCGCCGTGATAAAAATGGCGGACCGGTTATTGTTGTTCTGAACCTCACTCCGGTTCCGCGTAGCAGCTATCGTCTTGGTGTGCCGATAGGCGGCCATTACGATGAAATCATGAATACCGATGCCAAAGCATACGGCGGCAGTAATCAGGGTAATGCCGGCGGTGTTACAGCCGAAAAGCAGCCGTGGATGGATCAGGAGTACTCGCTCAGTCTGACCCTGCCACCGCTATCCTGCCTGATGTTCCGTCCGCAAATGGCATAAGCCCGCCCCTGTGAAACTGTGAGAACGGGGTGCCTCAGCGCGCCCCGTCATCTCGCATGCAGAGCAGCGAAGCGGCCACTTCTGCAATTTTAGGATCGAACTGTTTGCCGGCATTCTGGCGCAACTCCTGCAGGCAGTAGGAGATAGGGCGGGCCCGCCGATAGGCGCGATCCCGGGTCATCGCATCCACGGCCTGGGCAATAGAGATAAAGCGTGAGCCGACCGGGATATGACGACCTTCAAGGCCATCGGGATAGCCCGTGCCATCCCATCTTTCGTGTTGGTGCATAATCATTTTACGTTCTTCACTTAGGGAAGGGACCAGGGCAAGAATGTGTCCGGCCATCTGCGGTGCATGCTCAATCATGTTGCGCTCTTCCTGATTCAAACGACCAGGCTTGAGCAGGATGTTATCGGGAACGCTGATCATGCCGATGTCATGAATCAGGGTCGCATTGCAAATTTGCCGTTTTACGTCGGGCGACAATTTGAATCGTTTGAGCAATTTACTGATAAAGGCGAACTGATTGCTGCGTGAGGCGTGGTCCCTGTTGTATGCATCTCTTGCATCCAGTGCACCGATCAGGGCTAACAGCGCCTCATTGTCACTTGCCTTGGCAAACCGTTTCATTGCCTTCAATCTCCTCTGTTTTGATCGGTATTACATAACGTGAGCAGCCTACGTTGCTTGTCGACGCTACCTGATTCCGGGGTGCAGTCCATGCCGGTATACAGAACTATCTTTGCCAATAAGTGATGCGCCAGTTTTTCTTGGTTAAATATTACATAGTTTGAGTATGATGCTCAGGTTGTAACATATCCGACCTGTTACCAGCTGATGACCACCTTGCGTTTGCCCCAGTGGCGCGCAGCCTTGACGTCGGTGCCCATGTAAATATCAATTTTACGTTGCCAGCGTTTGTGCATTTTATCTTTGACCAGATAATAGCCGGGTAAGCCTTTGATTTTAACCCGGGTGTTGTGCTTTAGTCCCATGCGGATCAGGTCACGCGATACTGCAATCATTTTCATACCCGGTTTTAGCCGGTCTCCCCATGCTCCGATGGCCGGATTGCCGCTGGTCTGTGTTCTTAGTGAATTGTATGCACTGGCATGAACGACAAGGTGGTGGCTGCCTGCACAGGCCAGCGTGGTGTTGGCGAGTGCCGCCAGTAGCATGGCGCATAACAGTCGCCGGGTAAATATTATAATGGCTTTCATGCGGTGGATACTGATCATTTGTTAGTAAAGTATAAGTGATGCCGATCAATCATTGCTGGCTGATAATCTCAGCTGCGGCCTTCAGGCCATCGACGGCCGCCGATACGATACCGCCGGCATAACCGGCCCCTTCACCGACGGGGTAGAGGCCGCTGACATTGATGCTCTGCATGCTGTCGTTGCGCTCAATACGGATGGGGGAAGAGGTGCGTGTCTCCGATCCGAAGAGATTGGCCTCATCACTGATATAACCGCGCATTTTGCGATCAAAGCCCCGGATGCCTTCGGCCAGTGGTCTGCTCACCCATGCCGGTAGCACGCTATGCAGATCAGCAGCTACGGCTTCGGGTTTGAAGCGGGTTGCGGCAAGCATGCCGCTGGCCTTGCCGTTGACAAAATCAGTCACTTTCATGGTCGGGGCCGCATAGCGGTTGCCGGCAGCTTTGAAAGTGGCTTCCTCCAGCTGACGCTGGAAACGGATACCCATCAGGGGATCTGCTGCGATGCCGTGGCGAAGGATATCTTCCGGCGTAACCTGTACCACGATGCCGGAGTTAGCCCAGGCGCCGCCCCGCTTGGCATTGCTCATGCCGTTGACGGCCATGCGACCGGGTTCGGTCGGTGAGGGGAGAATCAGGCCGCCGGGACACATGCAGAAGGAGTAGATCCCACGCTTGCCGAGATGCGGATCTGCCGCCTGATGTGTCAGGCTGTATTCGGCAGCGCCTAGTTTTGTCTGTGTTGCCGCAGCACCATACTGGATGCTGTTGATCAGCGCTTGCGGGTGTTCGGCACGCACACCAACGGCAAATGCTTTGGCTTGCATGGCAATGCCCTGTTGTTGCAGTCGTTCGAAGGTATCGCGGGCGGAGTGGCCGGTGGCCAGTATCACGTGTTCGGCATTGATCTCTTCGCCGCTTGCCGTGCGCACACCGCTGACTGTGCCGTTGCAAATCAGCAGATCATCCACGCGGGTTTCAAAGCGATAATCGACACCCATGGCCAGCAGGTGCTCGCGCATGCTGCGCACAATGCGCACCAGTTTGTCTGTACCGAGGTGTGGATGCGCATCGACGAGAATATCCACTCTGGCACCGAAGCGAACGAAACCGTGCAGTACCCAGCGCAGATAGGGGTGCTTGATGCGTGTATAGAGCTTGCCATCAGTGTAGGTGCCGGCACCACCCTCACCGAAGCAGATATTACTTTCGGCATTGAGCTCGCCCCGCGATCGCAGCCGGCCGATATCGCGCATGCGTGTTTCCACCGGTTTACCGCGCTCCAGCAGCGTGACACGCACACCTGCCTCGGCCAGGGCGAGAGCGGCAAACAGGCCGGCCGGTCCTGCGCCGATGATGACCGTATGGGCATCCGTGCGCAGCCTGCGGCTGAAAATATCCGGGCAAACCGGTGTGAGGGCGGATTGTTCGATCTCCCGACAGTTGGCTGGCAGTGGCTCCGGCGCATGCGTCAGCTCTACCTCATAGGTACAGACGAAATGGATGGCGCTTTTTTTGCGCGCATCAATGGCACGTCGCACACAGATGGCAGAGACGACTGCGGCACGGGCAATCCCGAGCTGATCTGCCAGGCGCAGGCTGATCTGCTCATCACTCTCATCCAGTGCAACTGCTACACTGGCTACTGCGTAGCGCACGCTCAGGCCGCAGCCAGATGCCCGTGGCTGGTGTGGCTGATGCCGTTGCTGCTGTCGACATAGACCAGCGCCGGATTGAAGTGCGCAGCGTCTGAGGCTTGCATCCCGGCATAGGTACAGATGATCAGCAGATCACCGGGACTGGCCTTGTGTGCCGCTGCACCGTTTACGCCTATGGTACCCGATCCGCGTGGTGCGGTGATGGCATAGGTGGTAAAGCGTTCGCCGTTGGCGACATTGTAAATATGCAGCTGCTCAAATTGCAGAATATTCGCCGCATCCAGCAGGTCCTGATCTATGGCGCATGAGCCCTCATAGTCGAGCTCTGCATGGGTCACCGTGGCGCGGTGAATCTTGGATTTCAGCATGGTCAGTTTCATCAGAAGTCCTCCGTTTGATGGAGCGGCATATTATCGATCAGGCGGGCATGGCCGACTCTGGCGGCGATAAATGCACGCGCCGGTCGGTTGTTCAGTGTGACTTTACGTTTTAATGAATCCGGGTTGCGGATGTCGAGATACTCGGCCGTGATGCCTGCATCTGTGAGTATGGCGATGGCCGCATGCTTCAACGCTTCAATATCACACTCACCTGCGCGTGCCAGTTGCTGCATGGTATAAAGAGCCCGGGAGATGGCTACGGCGCGGCTGCGATCGGCCGTGGTGAGGTAGCGATTGCGACTGCTCAGGGCCAGGCCGTCCGCCTCACGTACGGTTTCGCCGCCGACCACTTCCACAGCCATGTGCAGATCCAGGGTCATACGACGGATGAGCGTCAGTTGTTGCCAGTCTTTTTCACCGAACAGAGCGATATCGGGTTGTACGATATTAAACAGGATATTGACGACGGTAATGACGCCGTCGAAATGGCCCGGTCGCGATCTCCCGCACAGGCAGTCAGGTATGCTGTCCGCTTTCAGCGTAATTTTCGGACCGCTTTTCGGGTAGAGGGTTGTCGGATTAAACAGAAAATCGACGCCGGCTTCGGCACATAGTTTTGCATCGGCATCAAATGTGCGCGGGTAGCTGTCCAGATCTTCATTAGGGCCGAACTGCAGCGGATTGACATAGATACTGACAACAACGATATCGGCAAGTGCTTTTGCTCTGCGGATCAGGCTTAAGTGACCGGCATGCAGGCAGCCCATTGTCGGTACAAAAGCGACCGACTTGCTTGCACGCAGTGATTTCAGCTGGCGTCGGATTTCGGAAGGGGTGCGGGCTATTCTCATTTCGGAAACTGTCCTGACTTTACATCGGCGCTCCAGCGGGAAATAGCCTGGCTCATGGTTGTACGCAGGTCGGCATAGGCCGGGGCAAAGGGGGGATTGGATGCGGAGATACCAAGCAGATCGTTCCAGACCAGCACCTGTGCATCGCAATCGCTGCCGGCGCCGATACCCACGGTAGGGATATCGAGCGTGCCGGTTATTTCACAGGCCAGATCTGCGGGGATATTCTCCAGCACGAGGCAGACGGCACCGGCCGCGCTGACCGATGCAGCATCGGCAAGCATCTGCATGCGTTCGGCATCGGATTTGCCGCGCTTGCCGTAGGAACCGAATTTTTTCACTGACTGAGGCGTAAGTCCGATATGGGCCACAACAGCTACGCCGCGTTCGGCCAGAAAGCGGATGGTTTCCGCCATGTGTTCACCGCCCTCGATTTTTACCGCATCGCAACCGGTCTTTTGCAGTACGCGAACGCTGGATGCAAATGCCTGCTGCGGAGACTGCTGGTAACTGCCGAACGGCAAATCACAAACCACCCATGCATGGGTGCTGCCGCGTACTACGGCGGCACAATGGTGAATCATCTGATCCAGTGTGACAGGGATGGTGGAGTCATAGCCAAGGCAAACCATGCCCAGCGAATCGCCGACCAGCAGCACTTCTGCTCCGGCCTCTTCGGCAATGCGGGCGCTCACGGCATCATAGGCCGTTAGCCATACGGTTTTTTCACCTTGCTGCTTGGCGCGCAACAGCGTCGCTGCAGTGATTGTTTTCTGTCTGGTCATCGCTTCCTTTCCGCTTCGGTCCACCTTCAGTGGTACCGTCTTTCAGGATATGCGAACCATATACGTTGTGATGACCGGATGTCACGAACAGCGCGATAAACAGTTTATCGTTATGGTGACGATAAGGGCAGGAAACCGGCTGTTTATCCGCCAGCCGTGCCGATCTGGCGGATATGCTGCTTGCGCATGACCGGCACCCGAATAGAGTCCAATGTGTCTGAATTCACGGTTAACAGGCGGTGCAAACAAAGTGAACGCTGTAATAGTCTCCCTGCAATTGATGGTGCGTCCGCTGCTGGGAGCATTGCGTGATCTTTCACCTATTCTGATCGTCATTGTCGTATTCCAGACGCTCGTGCTGCAGCAGCCGATCCCGAATCTGGGCGGTATGATTATTGGCTTTCTCTGCGTGTTACTGGGTCTGGCGCTGTTTGTGCAGGGGCTGGAAAGCGCGCTGTTTCCGATTGGTGAAAATCTGGCGCATGCTTTTGCCAATAAGGGCAGCGTGTTCTGGCTGCTGTTGTTTGCATTTCTGCTGGGGTTTGGCACAACTGTTGCCGAGCCGGCGCTGATCGCTATTGCCGGAAAAGCCGCAGATATTGCTGCTGCCGCCAACCTGATCGAGAGTGATCAGCTGGCCAGGGAGAGCTATGCCGACGGACTGAGGCTCAGTGTAGCGTTGTCGGTCGGGCTGGCCATTCTGATCGGTGTGTTGCGTATTCTGCGCGGCTGGTCGCTGCCATGGTTGATTGTCAGCGGCTATCTGCTGATCGAAATCATGACCCCGTTCGCACCCGAGGAGATTATCGGTATTGCCTATGACGCGGGTGGCGTGACCACATCAACGATTACGGTGCCACTCGTGGCAGCACTCGGCATTGGTCTGGCGAGCTCTATAGAAGGACGAAACCCGGTACTCGACGGATTTGGCTTGATTGCGCTTGCCTCGCTGCTGCCCATGGTCTTCGTCATGATCTATGGCCTGTTGGTGCTCGCATGACGGCCTTGCTGCTGGAGATCTTCGATACCTTTCGTAACACGCTTGACGATGTTGCTCCTATCATTGGCACGCTGTTTTTCTTCCAGTATGTCGTACTTAAAAAGCCATTGGCCAATCTCGAAAAGATTCTGGTCAGTCTGTTGATGGTCGTGGTTGGATTGACGCTCTTTCTGGTTGGTTTGCAGGAGGCGATCTTTCCTCTCGGTGATGCCATGGCACGCCAGTTAACTGATCCGGCCTTCCTCTACCCGGCAGGTCAGACGCCGACCTATTTGTGGGACGACTATCTCTGGGTCTACGCCTTCGGCTTTGCCATCGGTTTTGCCACGACGATTGCAGAGCCGGCACTGATTGCGGTGGCTCTGAAGGCCGAAGAGATATCCGGCGGTGCGATTGCGGCTTTCGGTCTACGTATGGCTGTGGCGGCCGGGGTGGCCATCGGTGTCTCCCTCGGCTGTTTTCGTATCGTCAGCGGTACGACGTTGTGGACCTATATTGTCGTAGCTTATGTGGTGGTACTGTTGCAAACCATGCGCGCACCGAAGATGATTATCCCGTTGGCCTTTGATTCCGGCGGCGTGACCACATCAACCGTGACTGTGCCGCTGTTGGCGGCACTCGGACTGGGTCTGGCCAGTACCATTCCCGGCCGCAGTCCGGTGATTGATGGCTTTGGCCTGATCGCCTTTGCCAGTGTGTTTCCGATTATGACCGTACTTGCCTATGCCCAGTTTTCGGCCTGGCAGATACGCAGACAGAGCAGATGATGGATGGAGGGGTAATATGCATTTTAAGCTGATTATTGCACTGGTTGATGAGGGACAGACCAAGCATATATTACAGGCTGCGCGAGAGTCGGGTGCGACCGGGGCAACAGTGATCGGTTCGGCTCGCGGTGAGGGATTATCGCCGAAAAAGACCTTCTTCGGCCTGAATCTGGAGTCGCAACGCGACATGCTGATGTTTATTGTCGAGGAGCACCTGGGCCGGGAGGTGCTTGAGCATATTGCCACAATCGGCGGCTTTGATGAAAATCCGGGAAGCGGTCTGGCTTTTCAGCTGGATGTGGAGGATGCCATTGGCCTGGCCAGCCAGATCAAGGCCCTTTCAGATGATGTGGAGGATGTTTTATGACAAGCGAACGGAAGATTATCCGCGTGGCGGATGTCATGAAAGAAAAATACGATGTGGTGGATGGGCTGAGTACGGTGCGCGATGTACTGGAGCATATGAAGCATGTGGAAACCAAATGCGTGATTGTCGACAAACGTCACGATAATGATGAGTACGGTATTGTCGTGCTGGCCGATATTGCCCGGCATGTACTGGCCGAGAACAAATCGCCGGACCGGGTCAGTATCTATGAGGTGATGACAAAACCAGCAGTGACCATCAACCCGGAGATGGATATCCGCCATGCCAGCGCCCTGTTTGCCCGACTGGGTCTCTCGCGTGCGCCGGTGGTGAACGGCAGTGGTGAGATTATCGGTATTGTCAGCCACACCGATATGGTGCTGAAGGGCTTGCTGCATCTGATCTGATCGTGACAGATGCTATAGTATGGCAAAGGCCAAGGGCGCTGCTGTATTTATCAAGCATGCAGGCTAGTGTAGCCGGAAATTATAATAATCCCGGATCGATCATGGTTCCGGGTATGAATGAGGTCGTGGCTATGCGTTTTTTGATGATGATGGTTGTTTCACTGTTTATGCTGACTTCCTGCAGTGTTGTGCGTACAGCGATGGTAACGACGATGGATGTGATTACAGCGCCTTACCATTGGGTCACCGATGAAGATCACTACGATGAACACGACGATACCATCAACTGATCAACTGTTAGCGGGCTGAACAAGCTTGAGTCTGATCTTCAGCAAGGCGATCGCGCAACTGCTGCTGCCGCCGGGCGGGCTGATTGTTATGGCCGCTGTCGGACTATTTTACTGGAAACGATATTGGGGACGGAGCATCGTCATGCTGGCGCTCTGTCTGTTGTGGTTGCTGGCCACCGTGCCCGTGCGCGACCTGCTGCTCAATACGCTGGAGCAACACTATAGCGCACTGGATATGGCAAAGGTGGAAATCGCAGGAGCCGGTGAAACAGCGATTGTCGTGCTGGGCGGCGGTCTGTATGCGCAGGCACCGGAGTATGGTGGTCTGGATAGTCTGCACGATGATGCATTGATGCGCACGCTGTATGCAGCCGATCTCTCCCTGCAAACTGGTTTTGATGTCTATGCCACCGGTGGGGCGCTAAAGCCCGGGCGGGCGGAGCCGGAAGGCGACGTGACGGCCCGTATGCTGGTGCGTTTTGGTGTTGAACCGAAGCGAGTACACAGCGAGAACAGAGCCCGTACGACCTGGGAGAATGGCACCTTTATCCGGGATATGATGCAACAGAGCGGTGTGCAGCAGATTATTCTGGTGACAACCGCCTGGCACATGCCGCGCTCGGTTCGGGTATTCGAGTCGCTGGGCATGCATGTTATTCCGGCTCCTTGCGCCTACAGGGTTGAGCACCAGGCGTATGATTTGCGCAGCTTTCTGCCACGCTGGAATGTGCTGGCGGACTCCGGTGATGGCCTGCATGAATACCTCGGTCTGCTCTGGTACTATCTGAGGCACGGGTGAGTGTGCACACTGATGCCCGAATCTGTAGCGGGGCTGGTCAATGCGCTTAAACAGGATTAGAAATGGCTGTACGGTAAGTGCACGGATTGGGGGGTGATGTGAGTCGTTCGGAGTCAGAACAGTCTGTAGCATCGGATGCGTTATTTGCAGCCGGAAGCAGTTATCTGGAACAGTTATTTGATCAGTATCAGCAAAACCCGGCTTCGCTGCCGCCGGAGTGGGGTGAATACTTTGCCGCTCTGGGTGATGCGGGAGATGAGTCCAGACCCGCCCACCGGCAGATGCTTGAGCAGATGCGCCCGGCTACCGGCAAGCTTCAGCAGGCGGTAGCTCTGCGTGATGATGATGTTGAATATCCTTCCCGGGCGATGTACCTGATTCATGCCTACCGTGTGCATGGCCATCTGCACGCTGATCTGGATCCGCTCAAGCTGGACCCGCGTCCTAGCACCCCGGAAATGGAACTGGCCTATTACGGCCTCTCTGCAGCCGATCTGGATCATGTCTTCCCGGCAGGTGATCTGGTCGGTGAGCGTACAAGGCCTTTGCGCGACATTCTGTCGACGCTGAAAAAAAGCTACTGCGGCCATATCGGGCCGGAGTTCCGCCATATCACCGATTCGGCACGCAAACACTGGTTGCAGTCACGTCTGGAGCGCAATGCGTCGAGACCGGATGAGGATGATGATACGCGCCGTCATATTTTCGGTCGCATCATGCATGCCGAAGAGTTCGAACGTTTTTTACATACCCGCTATGCCGGCCAGAAACGCTTCTCCCTGGAGGGCGGCGAAAGTCTGATTCCGATGCTTGATGCACTGATACAGACTGCGGGCAGCAACGGCACCCATGAAATTATTCTCGGTATGGCCCATCGCGGCCGGTTGAATGTGCTGGCCAATATCATGGGAAAATCGCTGGCTGATATTTTTACGGAATTTGAAGGTACGCAGCTGAAAGAGGAGGCACACGGACAGGGTGATGTGAAATATCATCTGGGCTTTTCATCCGATGTGCGCACGCCCGGTGGTGTGGTGCATCTGTCGCTGGGGTTCAACCCGTCGCATCTGGAGATCATCACGCCGGTGTTGATGGGCAGTGTGCGTGCGCGCCAGTGCCGGCGTGGAGACAAGGCGCGCCGGGAAGTGATGAGTGTACTGGTGCACGGCGATGCCGCCTTTGCCGGTCAGGGTGTGGTGGCCGAATCACTGGAACTGTCCAAACTCAACGGCTTCCGTATCGGTGGCTCGATTCATATTGTGGTCAATAACCAGATCGGTTTTACCGTCAATCCGCATGATGCACGCTCAACCACCTACTGTACGGATATAGCCAAAATTATTCATGCGCCGATTCTGCATGTGAACGGGGATGACCCTGAAGCCTGCTGTCAGGCGATCGAGATCGCCGTCGATTATCGCAATACTTTTCACGAGGATATCGTGATCGATCTGATCTGCTATCGCAGGCATGGTCATAACGAGACCGACTCGCCCGAAGTGACACAGCCGATCATGTACCGGCGCATTGCCTCGCATCCGACTGTCGAGAAGATATACCGTGATCGACTGATTGCCGATGGTGTGATGACAGCGGTGGAAGCCGATGCCATGGTGGAGTCGTATCGCGATTGCATGGACAAGGTTCGGCGAGCCAAGAACAGGGGCGCTCCGAACGCCCTGAACAGTCTGCAGGGGCGCTGGCAGGGTTATATTTCCAGTGGCGGGGATGAGCCGCAGACGGGTGTTGCCGCGGATCTGCTGGGTATGCTGGTACGCAAGGTCCATCGCCTGCCGGCCGAATTCTCGCTGCACCCGCGTGTGGAAAAGATCTTTGATGCGCGCATCCAGATGATGGATGGACTTGCGCCGGTGGATTGGGGTTGCGCTGAAACCATGGCCTATGCCTCGCTTGTGCATGAGGGCGGTTGGGTAAGGCTCTCCGGCGAAGATTCCGGCCGGGGCACTTTTTTCCATCGCCATGCCGTGGTTTACGATCAGCAGACCGGCAGGAGTATGATTCCGCTCAGGCAGGTGGAAAACGGGACGTTATCCCACTTTATCGTTGTCGACAGCATGCTCTCGGAGATGGCGGTTCTCGGTTATGAATACGGCTATTCTGTAGCCGAACCGCGGGCGCTGGTGATCTGGGAAGCGCAGTACGGGGATTTTGCCAATGTGGCGCAGGTGGTGATCGATCAGTTTATTGCTGCCGGTGAATCGAAGTGGAATCGACTCTCCGGTCTGGTGTTGTGGTTACCGCACGGCTATGAAGGGCAGGGGGCCGAACATTCATCGGCCCGTCTGGAGCGCTACCTGCAGCTGTGTGCCGAAAATAATATGCAGGTGGCTTATCCATCAACGCCGGCGCAGCTGTTTCACCTGCTCAGGCGACAGCTGATATCAAAAATGCGCAAACCACTGATCATGATGGCACCAAAGAGCATGCTGCGTCAGAAACTTTCATTCTCAACGCTGGATGATATGACCTCTGGCATGTTTCAGCCGGTTCTGCCTGAGCAGGATGTACAGATCGTCGGTGCCGCCACCAGGCGTCTGCTGCTCTGTACGGGCAAGGTCTATTATGACCTGCTGGCTGAGCGCAGTGAGCGTGGTGTGACAGATGTCGCCATCATCCGTGTCGAGCGTCTCTACCCGTTTCCTGAGGCCGAGTTACAGCAGGCACTGACGCAATATGATGGTGTCACGGAAGTGGTGTGGGTTCAGGAGGAGCCGCAGAATCAGGGGGCGTGGCTCTATCTGAGTAGTCCGATCAGGCAGGTGCTGTTGGCCGAGCAGAAAATCTATGCCCTGACCCGTCCCGAGGCTGCGGCACCCGCTGTCGGTTCGATCAAACGCCATAAGGAAGAGCTGCGTGTGCTGATGGACAGAGCGTTCGGTGAGAGCACCGATGGCCTTTTGGTTTGAAGACGGTGTACAGAAATATATGTATGTATGTATGACTGGAGTGATTGATGGATATTGAGATTAAAGTACCAAGCCTTGGCGAGTCGGAGACCGAGGCCACGCTGATCAGCTGGTTGAAGCAGGAGGGTGATGCTGTTGCGCTTGATGATGTGCTGGCAGAGATCGAGAGCGACAAAATCACCATGGAGATCACAGCACTCGATGCAGGGGTACTAAAACGTATTCTCAAACCGGTTGAATCCACGGTTGAACCGGGCGAAGTGGTAGCCATTATCGATAGTAATATGCAAGCTGAAACCGGCAAGAAAGCAGCGGCATCCACTACCGCGCAGCCAGCAGTGGTTAAAGAAAAAGAGGCCCCGGTAAAGCAGAAGAAGACCGTGGATAAGCCGGAGCCCGCAGCTAAAGCGGCCGAGCCGGTTGTGCCGGCTGAAGAGGCGCTGGCTACAAAGACAGCCATTTCAAGCGAGCGCAGTGAGCAGCGGGTAGCGATGAGCGGGCTGCGGCGGCGTATTGCCACCCGACTCAAGCAGGCTCAGAACACGGCCGCCATGCTCACCACATTTAATGAGGTGAATTTGCAGGCGGTAACCGATCTGCGCAGCCGATATGGTGCGGCATTCCAGGATCAGCACGGCGTGAAGCTGGGCTTTATGTCATTCTTTGTGCGCGCCGTCTGTCAGGGGTTGATCAAATACCCAGCGCTCAATGCCTGCATCGAAGGTGACGACATTGTTTATCACAACTATGTTGATGTCGGTATTGCTGTGGGAACGGACAAGGGGCTGGTGGTGCCGGTGCTGCGTGATGCGCATCTGCTGGAGCTGGCTGATATCGAAAAGGGTATTGCTGATCTGGCTCTGCGGGCGCGCAACGGTGGCCTGATGCCGGATGACCTGAAAGGGGGAACCTTTTCGATTACCAATGGTGGCATCTACGGATCGATGCTCTCCACCCCGATACTGAATCCACCTCAGAGCGGCATCCTGGGTATGCACACGATCCAGCAGCGCCCTGTGGCTGAAAATGGTGCCGTGGTGATTCGTCCGATGATGTATCTTGCGCTCTCTTATGATCACCGGCTCATCGATGGCTCCGATGCCGTACGTTTTCTGGTGACGGTGAAAGAGACGCTGGAGTATCCGGGTAGCCTTACGCTCGCTTTGTAAGCAAGTGGCTCTGCCGGCAGATACGCTGTCTGGATAGCACTGTGCGGCATACGCCATGAGCAAGAGACGTTGGTAAGTCTGTTGTGAGGGCCTTCCCAGGCTCACAGCTTCCGGGCTTAAAGCGCTACTCTTCCTGAATTTCGATATTCACCGTGCCGTCATGCATGGCGTCAGCGATATTGATGCTGACATGGTTCAGGCCGATATCGTGATATAGCTGGGTAATGCTCTGCCTGATCATGGTACGATTGGCTGATGAATTTTTCATATCGAAGAACTCCCGCAGCTCGAGAATGATCGTATCGGTAGATACCTGCTGATTGCCCGAGATCTCCAGACGACTGATAGAAGGCTGATCGGCACCGGCTGTCTCCGGTAGTGCCTGATCTGCAGGGGATGGTTCCGGCTTTTTGCTGTTCGACTCGCTGTTCGGAATATATGCAGGCGTGGAAGAAAACAGTTCCGGATAATGCTCCAGAATCAAACGGTTTTTAAAGTTGACCGATGCCATGGTCAGCAGCCGGCTGGTGATGCTGGCTGCCTGTTTCAGCTCGCTAAGCTCTCGCTGGCGGATTCCCGGATCTGCCGCTACATCACGCATGCTGAGTACATAATAGAGCGGTTTGCCGATATGTCGGATGGCGATGAATACCAGTTGAGCGCGACCAATCTGTTTCATGCGGGCTACGGCATTCTCCTGTTTGGCGAATACCCCGAGACTGACCAGTAAACGTTTGTCCTGCAGCTCGTTGATGCCGATTTGCCATATCTGCAGGGCCTGATCGATGTCATAGGTATCGACCTGCTCCCATCCCTGGCTAAGCCAGTGTGGCGGGGTTGCTGCTGCTGATGATGGGGCAACATTCGGCAGCGGCTTGATATCTTCCGCGATCACTGCATTTTTTAATCGCTGTGCCGATTTGGCCAGCAGTGTACCTTCAATAGCGGCAGCCTGTTTAAGGTCGGCCAGCTGTTGCTGGCGCAAAGGCCAGTCTGCCGCCACATCTCTTGCGCTAAGTACTATATAGCGCTGTGGGGCTGATTGGGTGACATGGATAATGAATGTCTGGTGTGCGCGACCAACCCGGTGCAGCTGCTGCAGGGCATTCTCCTGCAGTTGATAGACGCCGAGTACGGCAAACAGGCGCGAGTCCGGCTGGCTGTTTATACCCTGTTGCCACAAGCGCATGGCCTGCTGCGGCTGGCCAGCGTCAAGTTGCTCCCAGCCTGATGCTACCCACGCATTGTGCGCTTGCTCGGCAGCCTGAGCCGGCCATGCGGAGACCGCAATAATCCAGAGCAGCCAGTATGTTTGCCTGATGCTTTTGTGCATGCCTTCTCCATTGCTGTTGATCAGTGTCGGACAGATTGCAAACAATATCACAGTGTCTGCCAGCGATGGAAGCAGGTGCCGGTGGTTTCAGTGCGTGATAGCGGTTTTAACGAGATGGTGCAAAATAAAAGGGTCGCCTCACACCAATGAGGCGACCCTTTCAGCTGTTACTGCTGTGTTAACAGTGCATTGATCTTGCGGACAAAACCGGCCGGATCTTCCGGCAGGGCACCTTCGGCCAATACAGCCTGATCGAACAGGATGCTGGCGTAATCAGCGATCTTCTCTTTGGATCGCATCTTGGCCATGCGCATGACCAGCTCATGATCCGGATTGATTTCCAGAATCGGCTTCATGTCCGGAATGTTCTGGCCTGCCTGTTTGAGTATGCGTTCCATATTGCTGCTCATATCAAACTGGTCGGATACCAGACAGGCGGGTGATTCGGTCAGGCGATCGCTGATGCGAACCTCCTTGACCTTATCGCCAAGCGCTTCGGAGATTTTCTTGACGGCCGGTTCAGCCGCCCTGGCTTTCTCTTCATGCTCTTTCTGCTCCTGCTCGGCATTTTCACCGATACCGGAGAGATCCAGTTCACCCTTGGCAATCGACTGCAACTTCTTACCGTCGAACTCGGTCAGGTGGCTGGTCAGCCACTCGTCGATGCGGTCATGCAGCAGGATAACTTCAATACCCTTCTTGCGGAACACTTCCAGATGCGGACTGTGCTTGGCAGCAGCCAGTGATTCGGCTGTGATGTAATAGATGGTCTCCTGACCCTCAAGCATGCGTGCGCAATAATCGCCAAGCGATACGCTCTGCTCATCAGTCGTGGTCGTTGCGAAACGCAGGAGCTTGGCAATCCGTTCGCGGTTGCCCGCATCTTCAATGATACCCTCTTTCAGGCAGTTGCCGAATTCAGCCCAGAAATCTGCAAAGTCGGTGTTTTTTTCTGTATCAGCAGTTTCATCTGCTTCGCTGGTGGCGCTGGCCTTCTCTGCCATCTCTTCGAGCAGAGCCAGTACACGTTTGGTCGCACCTTTCTTCATCGCGTCCATGGCAGGACTCTGCTGCAGGATTTCCCGTGATACATTCAGCGGCAGATCATTGGTGTCCATAACGCCGCGTACAAAACGCAGGTAACGTGGCAGCAGATCTTCGGTTGCTTCCATAATGAATACGCGGCGTACATAGAGCTTTACGCCATGTTTGGCTTCGGCCTGCCACAGATCAAACGGTGCCCGCTTCGGCAGGTAGAGCAGCAGCGTGTATTCGTATTTACCTTCCAGACGCTGATGCAGGTGTGCCAGCGGATCTTCAAAATCGTGGCCGATATGTTTGTAGAAGTTGTTATACTCTTCATCGCTCAGGTCGGATTTGGAACGGGTCCACAGCGCCGATGCCTGATTGACTGTTTCAACTTCAGCCGGTTTTTCCTCCTCACCCTCTGCTGCCGGCAGCGGTGTACCGAGCATGCGGATCGGGAAGGGGATGTGATCGGCATATTTGTGGATGATGGACTTCAGGCGCCAGCTATCCAGGAACTCATCGGCTTCTTCACGCAGGTGCAGGGTGATTTCGGTGCCGCGGCCCTGTTTCTCTACGGTTTCAATTTCATATTCGCCATCACCGGCGCTCTGCCAGCGTACGCCATGTTCATGCTCCAGGCCCGCACGACGGGTGGTCAGCGTAACCTTGTCGGCTACCAGGAAGGCGGAGTAGAAGCCGACGCCGAACTGGCCGATCAAATGGGCGTCCTGCTCCTGATCACCGGAGAGGCGACCGAAAAATTCTTTTGTACCGGAGCGGGCAATCGTGCCGATATGTTCAATTACCTCATCACGGCTCATGCCGATACCGTTATCACGGATGGTGATGGTGCGATTATCCTTATCGATATTGATATAGACATGCAGATCCGAATCGCCCTCAAACAGGGCATCGTCCGTGGTCGCTTCAAAGCGCAACTTGTCGGCCGCATCGGAGGCATTGGAGATCAATTCGCGCAGGAATATTTCCTTGTTGGAATAGAGCGAGTGAATCATCAAATCCAGCAGTTGCTTGACCTCGGTCTGAAAGGCGCGGGTCTCTTTGGTTGTTGTCATCTGTTCTCCTCATATACTAACGTGGGGTGTTATCAGGCTCAGGAGCCTGTCGGACTTATGAATAATCTACTCGGCAAAGCTGCTCTTGCGTTGCTCTAACTCCTGCATCCATGCAGTCGTGCTCGGCAGAAATGGCGGCCCAAAATATCCTGATTTATCGTCACATAGTCACCACTATGCTCCTCAAAATCATGCTGTTTTTGACTCGCCCTCCCACCTGCTCGCTACGATCACCCTAAGCCCGACAGACTCCTAGGTAGGGTCTTACACCCCCGGTTTCAAGGGTGGATATGATGAAAGGGGCTGGCGGCTTATTCGGGCGTGATGGATTCGCGCAACAGGCGGAACAGGGCACGATGCGATTTTGGCGTCTTGCTCGCGGCCAGCTCACTGGCGGCATTGCGTACCAGCTGACGAATCTGGCCTGCATCGGCATGCGGGTACATGGCCATGAAATCAGTGATGGCGTTTGGCAAATCTTCCATCAGCCGGTCACGCCAGCGCTCGATGCGATGAAAGTTTTTATCCTGCTCGGTCTTCTTCTCTTCCAGCCCGGCAATGGTTGCAACCAGTGATTCGGTATCGCTCTGGCGTAGCAGTTTGACAATGAATTTAAACTGCCGTTTTTCGGCACCGTGTTTCATGCCCTGCACGTCGACCAGTGCCTTGAACAGCTCAGGCGGCAGCTGCATGCGTTCAAGCGGTTGAATGTCGAGCTTTGACAGCTTTACAGCCAGCTCGTGCAATGCCTTGATCTCCCGCTTCTGCTGACTCTTGTTCAGTCGTTCTACTGGTTCATAATTTTCTTCATCAAAGGTATCATACATGCGCCAAGCCTAGCGGCTGACAGAAATGCTGTCTTCGCCTGTGTTCATATCGCTTGCCGGAGGTGAAGAAAATGAAGCTGGTACAATTGGCCGAAATCGATGCAGGGCCTGTGAATCATGCCTCGGGCATGATGCGTAAGGTGTTGCTGGGAGAAGGCGATCTGCCGGCATCCGTACGTTTGTCGTACGCGCTGTTTCAACCCGGTCAGGCTGTTGAGCCGCATCGTCATGAGGATGTGTATGAAGTGTTTTATCTGCTCAGCGGTCAGGGCAGGCTCAGTGTTGAGAGGCGCAGCATGGCGATTGCTGCCGGGAGCTGCTTTGTGATTGAGCCGAATGAGACACATGCGCTGAGCAATGACGGGGATGTCGATATGGCGGTGATCTATTTTGGCCTGCTTGCCGACTGATCTGTTGCGGGAGTCTTTCGGTTGAATGGGCACAGCCCGTGAGCGTGCAGACGTGAATGTTTAGCGATGTCGCCGGGTTGGTCTATAATCGATCCGACAGAGGCTATGATCAGAAGATCTGTTTGACAGGCGTGATCCTGTGCTGATTTGAGCAGGGTTTCACAAGGATGGAGCTGCCGTGGAATATAAGGATTACTACCAGATTATGGGGCTTAAGCGCGATGCATCCCAGGATGAGATCAAGCGTGCCCACCGCAAGCTGGCACGAAAATACCATCCCGATGTCAGCAAGGAGCCGGATGCCGAAGTCCGCTTTAAAGAGGTGGGCGAGGCCTACGAGGTACTGAAAGACCCGGAAAAGCGGGCTGCATATGATCGGCTGGACCCCAATATGCAGACCGGCCATGATTTTCAGCCGCCGCCGAACTGGGACAGCGGTTTTGAGTTTCAGGGTGGCGGCTTTACCGGTGCGGACGGTAATGGTTTCAGTGATTTCTTCGAACAGCTATTCGGACATGGCTATGGGGCTCAGGCCGGTGGAGCCCGGTTTAATACGCGCGGCCAGGATCACCATGCCAAGGTGGTGGTGGATCTGGAGGATGCCTTTCATGGGGCTACGCGCAGCATTACGCTGCAATCACCGCAACTAGCCTGAATAATTCATAAAAAGAGGTGAGCCCCGCCTAACCCATTGATATAATGGTGGTTCCGCAACCCGTGCTTCGGACGAAGCAAGCCAAC
>PFXI01000034.1 GCA_002791575.1 Zetaproteobacteria bacterium CG_4_9_14_3_um_filter_54_145
ATCGGCATTAAGAATCGAAGACTTAAAGCTGGATGGGATAATGATTATTTGGAAAAACTGCTAATGGGAAAGTAACAGTTTTAATGCGATTGCCCTGCCAGCTTATCCGGTCTATGTTAAACGGCGGTGCGGGTGAGGCTTAGACGTTGAGTTGATGATCCAACAGGTATCGCTCATCTGAATGGAATGCTTCAGGGGCTTAAGCCGGGGTTATTGCGTGTGCTGCTTTGAGTGCCCCGGAAAGCTCACAGCAGTCAATATGTCGCTCACTGTTACAAACAAAAAGGCCGGCCCCGCGTGAGCGGGGCCGGCCTTGATCATGGAGTCAGGTTTACTTTTTGTACTGGCCCATCACGCAGTATTTAGCGTAGGTGTCGGCATCATTGGAGCTCCAGTCAGCCTTGGGTTTTTCCTTGATCTTGTTGCACCAGCTTTCAGTTCCCGGTTCCGGAGAGCATGCAGAGAGCGTGAACAGTAAAAGCAGTGAAGCGATAGCAGTGAGTATGATTTTCATGAGACCTCCGTGAGATGGTGTGGGCATATTAACCTTCGCTTTCTGCTCAGGCCAGCAGGTCGCGAATTTCTGCCTGCGTCAATGGATTGGGCAGGCGGGCACCCAGCTGTGATACCACGCGTGCTGCTGCATGTGAGCCGAGATGACCTGCCTGCTGCCAGCTAAGACCGTTGGTGATGCCGTAGAGCACGCCTGCGGCATACATGTCTCCGGCACCGGTGGTGTCGATTGCTTCTACGCTGACGCCTTCAATCGGGTAGGCCTCGCCTTCATGCATGATGATCGAGCCGTTCTTGCCCAGTGTTAGCGCAACATTGGCGCAGTGCTTATGAATGGCATGGGCGCAATCAATCGGATCTTCCAGGCCGGTCAGTGCACGTGCTTCCTCTTCATTGCAGAAGAGCAGATCAACAGGACCTTCGATCAGGGACTGGAACTGCTCGCGGCAGATATGGATCAAAAATGGATCGGAGATGGTCAGCGCCACCTTGACATTATTCGCTTTGGCCAGCTCAATCGCCTGCAGGGCCGCAGCGCGGGTGGAGTCACCGGCAAACAGGTAGCCTTCAATATAGACGTATTCCGCTTTGGCGATTTCCGCTTCACAGATATCATCAGCACTGAGGGAGGCGGAGATACCGAGATTGGTCAGCATCGTGCGCTGGGCGTCGGGCGTGATCAGTACAACGCATGAGCCGGTCTGTCCTTCGCTTTGTGCTACTTCAATAGCTACGCCCAGCTCTTTCATCTCATCCAGATACTGCCGGCCAAAAGCATCGGCGCCGGTTTTGCAGGCATAGGCGGTTGTGCCCCCCATATCGGCAATGCCGACAATGGTATTGGCAGCCGAGCCGCCGGAGCAGTAGTTCACATCATGTTCGGTCAATGCATCCAGTACCTGTTTCTGACGCGCTTCGTCAACCAGCGTCATGATGCCTTTGTCGATGCCGGTGGAAGCCAGGAAGTTATCCTCGCAGCGCACCTGCATATCCATGATTGCGTTGCCTACGCCGTATACATTGTATCCCATGATATTCTCCCGAAAAAAGTGATGCGGCAGACTTGCCGCCGCGCAGCGAGGCGTCAACAGTTCTATGGCTTGCTTCGGCTGCTGCAGATTACCACAATGCGCCACCAAAATCGGACCTGTTCATCGATCAACGATGCACGCAGGCGAGCTGAACTGTTGCTTGCAGCCAGCAACAGCGCATGCACGGGGCCGTTTCATACAGGAGTTAACACATGCAGCAATTGGCGCAACGGGTGGTCGCGCACCGTATCTTTGAATATTTTATTATCGGCGTGATTCTGCTCAGTGCGGTGTTGATCGGATTGGAAACATCGGAAGAGATCCTGACCACCTACGGTGACTGGATTATGTGGGGGAACCGGCTGGTACTGACTATCTTTGTTATCGAGGCGGCAATGAAGATCTATGCCGTTGCACCGAAGCTCAAGCTCTATTTCGGTAACGGCTGGAATCTGTTCGATTTTACCATCATTGTGCTGGCACTGCTGCCGAGTACGGGCGAGCTGGCCATGGTTGCGCGGCTTGCGCGTCTGCTGCGGGTTCTGCGTCTGATCTCTGCTATCCCTGAGTTGCGCCTGATTGTGGCAACGCTGATGCGCTCGATTCCGAGTATGGGCAATATCATGCTGCTGATGGGTGTGATATTTTATATCTTTGCCGTGGCCGGCCAGCAGTTCTTTCATGAGCATGACCCGGTGCACTGGCGTAATCTGGGTATCTCCCTGCTGACGCTGTTCCGTATCGTCACGCTCGAGGACTGGACGGATGTGATGTACACGGCCATGGAGATGAACGCCTACAGCTGGATCTATTTTGTCTCGTTTGTCATTCTCGGTACGTTTGTGGTGATTAACCTGTTTATTGCCGTGGTGATTAATAATCTGGAAGAGGCCAAGCAGGAGCGGCTGGCACAGATGCGGCAACCGCTTACGCGTGATGGCCTGATGAAGGAGCTGGAGCAGACGCAGGCCGCACTGGAAAAACTGCGCAGTGAGCTGGGGCGGGACAGGGGAAAAGATGGTTTGTGAATAACGTCAGGTAACAGGCGTTAAGATACTGAAAACAGATCTCTTTTAAGCGGCGGCTATTTGCTGTTTATGCGCCCGCCTGACTGCTCTGATACAGGGCATTCATACGGCGGATAAGCTGCGGCAGCACATTCATACGCCGGCGATCCAGGTGCAGGCGCAGACGCGGCAGATGGCTGAAACAGGCATCATCGGATTTGGGCCAGCGGAACACCTGCTCGATCTTCCCCTCACTGAGTACATCGGAGAATTCGGCATTGAGTTGTTGCATGATCTCATCATCCAGCGGGTTGAGCAGACGCAGCAGTGTGAAGTGACCGACGTAGCGGAAGCTGTGGTAGTTGATGTAATAGTCGCTGATATGATCGACGACCGACTGGATATTATCAGTGTGATAAAACAGCTGATGATCATCGGCATCAATCAGGTGGTCACTGGTCAGCCGGCGCATCCAGGAACGGGTAAGCGGGCCCCAGTAGTCATCATCCGGTGCATCGAGCAACACAACCGGTACAGGCGGATTACGCCCGGTTTGCAGTAGCGTCAGTGTTTCAAATGCTTCATCGAGCGTGCCGAAGCCGCCGGGGGTCAGTACCACCGCATCGCTCTCCTTGAGAAAGAACAGTTTGCGGGTGAAGAAGTACTGGCAGTAGAAGTGGCGCGGTGAGCCGTCCATGATCGGATTGGGCTGCTGCTCCATCGGCAGGTTGATGTTGATGGCAAATGAGTTTTTCTCGCTGGCACCTTCATTGGCCGCCTGCATCAGGCCGCCGCCACCGCCGGTAATAATCATAAAGCCAGCATCGCGCAGTGCGCGGGCGCAATCGCGCACATGCAGGTAACGCGGATGGGTTGGCGGGGTACGGGCAGAGCCGAATACCGAGACCTTGCGCCAGGACTGGTAGGGCTTGAAGACATTCAGCCCCTGACGCAACTCGCTCAGTGTGCGGGCCAGCATCTTGATATCGGCATTGCCGATGTCGCTGCTGATCAGGCGCATGGTTTCAATCACCAGTGCCCGTTTGTATGGCGAATCATGCTGATAGTCAGCAAGCAGGTTCTGTACGTGGCTGCGCAGCGGTTCTGGCAGATCGTCAAGGCGTTCCGGTTCAGTCATGGCTTGTAATGCTCGCAGCTACTTGGCGGGCGCCGCCTCTATAACGACATCGATGCGCCTGTTCATCTCGCGACCGCGATCAAACTCATTACTGGCCACAGGCCGTACTTCACCATAGCCGAGCGCTTTCAGGCTGGATGCATCGGCACCTGCAGAGATCAGGAAGTCGCGCACGGATTCGGCACGCTTGAGCGAGAGGCGCTGATTGCCTTTAACATCACCCTGATTATCGGTGTGCCCCTCAATGCGAATCACGCGTTCCGGGTATATGGCGATAGCCTCTTTAAGCTGGCCGAGCATATCGTAGTATTTACTGTTGATCTTGCTGTTGCCGCTGGCGAACTTCAGCGCACTCAGGCGAAGCAGCAGTGAGCCGTCCACATTGACCAGTATCTCCACCTGATCCGGCTTGAACAGCGCACGCAGCCGCTGCTGGCGCTTCTGCTCATAGGTCTCCCGCTCAAGCTTGGCCTGGAACGCCTCCTTGATGCCGCTCATCTGACTCTGCTGGGCCTGTGTCAGCTCACTGGACTGCTCGCTCAGCCTGGCCGCCAGATCTGTTTCATACTGCTGTTTGAGTTGCAGCAGCGTGGCCTTGTGCGACTTGCGCTCCTCTTCCAGCGTCTGTTTCATGCTTGTGGCTGCAGCAAGGATCTTTTCAGGCTGGATGCGGCTGAGCATGGGGTTGCCCGAATCGGTATCCATATCCAGCAGGGTGGCCAGGCGCAGGTTGAATTCACGCTCTTTGAGTACAATCTCCTCATGGCTGCCGGTTTTTTTCCGCCATACCTTCACCTGCTGGGCCATATGCTTGGCCTCCTGGGCGAGGTAGAGGGCCTCTTCCGGATGCGTTGGTGCAGTGCGATCAATACCATCGAGATAGGCGCGCAGGCTTGCGGCTCTTGCCTTGGCTGCACCATAGATTTGGGGTGCAAACTGACTGGCACCGGCATTGGCGGCTTTGCCGACTTCGCTGTCTGCCATATCTGCCAGCCATGGCATCGACTGATTCAGTACTCTGATATAATCCGCTTTTGCACTATCCACCTGTGTTTGTGTGCGGTTCAGATCACCCTGTTCATGGCTGGTAATGGCTATCTGCACAGCCTTGTTGGCCTGATCCATCAGCTGCGGGATCGATTCATCGCGCTGACCGGATGAGGTGATAATTTTTGTAATAGAGATGGCTGCCTGTCGCATCTCCAGCAGGGGTTTGAAGCGCTGACGAAAACCGCCGGCGGTTTGCCTCGCTTCGGCAAGTGAAGCGCGTGCCTGTTCAAGGGCTGCCGCCTCGTCTTCGGCCTTCTGCTGCTGATGCGCCAGCATGGCTGCCCCAAGATAGGCTTCGGCCCGGTCGATGGTTTTCGGTGCATAGTTGCTGCTGTCGCTATGCTTGAATGCGGCGATGCTACTGCGGAGTGTGTCGACATCGGATTCGGCAGCGGCAAGTGGCGTGCTCCAGATCAGCAGTGCGCCGAGCAGCGCGATCCATGTAGTGGTTTTATTATCCAAGGTTCAACATCCTTTCCAGCGACAGTTTGGCCCAGCGTTTCTGCTGGTGCGGTACCTCTATACGGTTGGTGATATGGCCGTCGCGAATAGAGCGCAGAGCCGCACACAAATGCTGCGGATCGGTGCGGAACATGGTCGAGCACATGCAGATCATCGGTGAGAGAAACCAGATCGGCTTGTCCGGATGCAGGATGCGCAACCGGTTGACCAGATTCAGTTCGGTGGCAATGGCAAAGGTTTGTCCGGGCTTGGCCTGCTCCACATAGGCGATAATGCGCTCGGTCGAGCCGACAAAATCAGCGGTGTCGCACACTTCGCGTGAGCACTCAGGATGCGCCAGTATCTCGATACCCGCATGGTTACTGCGCATGGTTACCGCGTGCTCGGCCTTGAACAGCTGATGCACCGAGCAGAAGCCTTTCCATAAAATCAGTGTGGCCGCTTCAATTTCGGCCGGTGTATTGCCGCCAAGCGGCAGGAACGGATCCCAGATAATCATTTCGGATTCCGCAATGCCCATGGCCAGTGCGGTGTTTTCACCCAGATGCTGATCGGGGAAGAAGAGTATCTTTTCGCGGTTGCCCCAGGCCCATTCCATGATGCGCTGTGCATTGCCCGAGGTACAGACGATGCCGCCATGCTCCCCGCAGAAGGCTTTCAGTGCGGCTGTCGAATTGATGTAGGTGACCGGCGTGACGCACTCATCCGGATTGAGCACCGTGGCCAGCTCCTGCCAGACGCGAATCACCTGTTCATCATCGGCCATGTCGGCCATCGAGCAGCCTGCTGCCAGATCCGGCAGAATCACGGTCTGAGCATCGGAGGTGAGTACATCGGCGGTTTCAGCCATGAAATGCACACCGCAGAAAATGATGTTGGATGCATCGGTTTCGGCAGCCTTTTGTGCCAGCTTCAGAGAGTCACCGGTAACATCGGCAAAGGCGAAGACCTCTTCGCGCTGGTAGTGGTGCCCCAGTATCAGTACCTGATCACCCAGCTCGGCTTTCAGTTGATTGATCTCAGCGATGATGTCGGATTCCGGGATTTCGTATAATTGCTTGAGCAGTACCTGAGTTGTCATAGCCAAAGTTTCCGTTTGCTCATGCCGTATGTCAACTTGAGTCCATATTTTTTCACCGCAGAGGACGCGAAGGAGGCAGGGGAAGAGCATGAATTCATGTCAAAGAAGAGTGGCACATCAATGCATCTGCTGTCGATCAGACGGCCTCAGCCAACAATAATTATATATTCCCTTTGCGTCCTCTGTGTCCTCTGTGGTGAAAACCGTTTTTTGCCGTTACGCTTCGTGCAACACTGACCCGGAGAGTTTTTATGCCAGCTTATCGTTCCCGCACATCCACCCATGGCCGCAATATGGCCGGAGCCCGCTCACTCTGGCGTGCTACCGGTATGAAAGACGGTGATTTTGAAAAACCGATCATCGCCGTGGTCAACTCCTTCACCCAGTTTGTACCGGGTCATGTGCACCTGAAAGATATGGGGCAGCTGGTGGCGCGCGAGATTGAAGCGGCGGGCGGCGTGGCCAAAGAGTTCAATACCATCGCCATTGATGACGGTATCGCCATGGGTCATGGCGGCATGCTCTACTCTCTGCCATCGCGCGATCTGATTGCCGATTCGGTCGAGTATATGTGCAATGCGCATACCGCCGATGCCATGGTCTGCATCTCCAACTGCGACAAGATCACACCGGGCATGCTGATGGCGGCCCTGCGCCTGAATATCCCGGCCGTGTTTGTATCCGGCGGCCCGATGGAAGCGGGTAAGGTAACGCTGAACAACCGCGAGAAGCATCTGGATCTGGTTGATGCCATGGTGATGGCGGCCGATCCCAATGAGTCGGATGAGGATGTAGCGGCTGTTGAGCGCTCAGCCTGCCCGACCTGCGGTTCATGCTCGGGCATGTTTACCGCCAACTCCATGAACTGTCTGGCTGAAGCGCTCGGTCTGGCGCTGCCGGGTAACGGATCGCTGCTGGCAACCCATGCCGATCGTCGCGAGCTCTTCCTGAAGGCCGGCCGCCTGATCGTCGATAACGCCCGCAACTGGTATGAGCAGGAGGATGCCTCCGTGCTGCCGCGCTCGATCGCCACATTCGAGGCATTCGAGAATGCGATGGCGCTCGATATCGCCATGGGTGGCTCCACCAATACCGTGCTGCATCTGCTGGCCTGTGCGCAGGAGGCAGGTGTTGATTTCACCATGGCCGATATCGATCGCATGAGCCGCAAGGTGCCGAATCTCTGTAAGGTTGCACCTGCTGTTCAACATTATCACATGGAAGATGTACACCGCGCCGGTGGTGTGATCGGCATTCTGGCCGAGCTGGATAGGGCAGGGTTGATTCACCGTCACCTGCCAACAGTACACGCAACCACGCTCGGCAATGCGCTGGATCAGTGGGATGTGATGAACCCGGACAATGAGGAGGCGCATCACCTCTATCGCGCTGCCCCCGGTGGCATTCCGACCCAAGAGGCGTTCTCTCAGGCCGAGCGATGGAAGACGCTCGATACCGATCGCGAGAGCGGCTGCATCCGCGGCTTTGAACATGCCTACTCGAAAGAGGGCGGCATTGCTGTGCTTTATGGAAACATTGCCGTGGACGGCTGTATCGTGAAAACCGCCGGTGTGGATGAATCGATCTGGAAATTCACCGGTCGCGCACGCGTCTTCGAGTCGCAGGATGATTCGGTCACCGCCATCCTCAACGACAAGATCGTTGCCGGTGATATCGTTATCATCCGCTACGAGGGACCGAAGGGCGGACCGGGTATGCAGGAGATGCTTTACCCGACCTCATACCTGAAGTCGAAGGGCATGGGTAAAGAGTGTGCGCTGCTGACCGACGGCCGCTTCTCCGGCGGCACTTCCGGCCTCTCCATCGGTCATGCATCACCTGAAGCAGCCGAAGGCGGCGCCATCGGCCTGGTCGAAGATGGCGATACGATTGAGATCGATATCCCCAATCGTAGCATACACTTAGCTATCAATGATGATGTGATGGCTGAGCGTCGTGCGGCGATGGAAGCGAAGGGCAAAGACGCCTGGAAGCCGGTGAATCGTGACCGTGTTGTCTCCAAAGCCCTGCTGGCCTATGCCGCGCTGACCACCTCTGCCGACAAGGGTGCAGTCCGCAACCTAGATCAGCTGAAGTAGCTCTTTCGAGTGTCACCATACCAAAGCCCTCTGCGAAAGCAGGGGGCTTTGTTTTCGATCGAAATTGTTTAATTCAGCATTGTCGTCTATTCTCGTTTGCTAAAATGGAAATATCATTACACATGAGCCACTTGCAAAAGTCTGAGTGATATTGATCGGCAATGACTCGTTCGTGGAATTGATCGTTTTAATTTTTGTTTTGCCCGTGTGTTTT